>DATCIH010000169.1:0-11467 GCA_036507955.1 Clostridiaceae bacterium
ATATGTTGCAAGTTCTATATTTTCCTTCATCCAAGGTTATATAATGGCCGGAGTAGCACAAAAAACTGTTTACAATCTCCGTACAGATGTAGAGGATAAGCTTTCAAGGTTACCTTTAAAATTCTTTGATGGAAGAACTCATGGAGAAATCTTAAGTAGGATAACCAACGACTTAGATACTGTATCAACTACGCTTCAACAGAGTTTAACGCAATTAATTACTTCTCTTATCACAATAATAGGTTATATAGTAATGATGCTAACCATTAGCCCATTACTTACTTTAGTGGTGCTATTGACCCTTCCTCTTTATATAATTACTACTATAGTGATTGCAAAGCAATCTCAAAAATACTTTGCAGCCCAACAAAAGAATTTAGGAATGCTTAATGGTCATGTTGAAGAAATGTACACAGGCCATAAGGTAGTTAAATCCTTTGGTCATGAGAAGGATTCTATAAAGGAATTCATGGAAATAAATGATAAATTGTATGATGCGGGTTGGAAAGCCCAATTTATATCTGGTATCATAATGCCTCTTATGAGATTTATTAGCAATCTAGGCTATGTAGTGGTCTGTGTGGTTGGTGGTATTCTTGCGACAGGTGGTAATATATCCATTGGTAACATTCAAGCCTTCATACAATACTCAAATAACTTTACAATGCCAATAATTCAAACAGCTAATATTGCAAATATTATTCAATCTACCGTTGCCTCAGCTGAGCGTGTATTTGAGCTCATCGATGAGATAGAGGAAATTCCAGATAGTAAAGATTCTGTTGTTCTAGATAATCCTCGTGGGAATGTCAAATTTGAACATGTTGACTTTAGCTACCAGGAAGATGAACCTTTAATAAAAGACATGAATATGGATGTTAAACAAGGTCACACTATAGCTATTGTTGGTCCAACAGGAGCTGGTAAAACAACTCTAGTTAACCTTCTAATGAGATTCTACGAAATAAGTGCAGGAAAAATCACAGTAGACGGTGTAGATATTAGAGATATAAAACGTGGCCCACTACGTAACATGTTTGGAATGGTACTTCAAGATACTTGGTTATATAATGGAACTATAATGGAAAATATAGCTTATGGTAAAGAAGGGGCAACTGAGGAAGAGATTATGAAAGCAGCTAGGGCTGCCCATGCCCATCACTTCATCAAAACTCTACCAGATGGTTATAATACAATATTAAATGAAGAAGCTTCCAATATATCACAGGGTCAAAAGCAACTTATTACGATAGCAAGAGCAATACTTGCAAACCCTCCTATAATGATATTAGATGAAGCGACCAGTAGCGTTGACTCTAGAACTGAGGTATATATTCAAAGGGCAATGACAGAAATGATGCAAAACAGAACCAGCTTTGTTATAGCTCATAGATTATCTACGATTAGAGATGCAGAGCTTATTCTAGTTATGAACCATGGTTCTATAATTGAAATGGGTACTCATGTTGAGCTACTAGAAAAGAAGGGCTTCTATGCTGATCTTTATAACAGCCAATTTGCCGGTGCAAATTTAGATAATGAGGCTGTTTAAATAAAAAATTAAAGAACCCTCTATGGAGTTATTATAACTCTATAGAGGGTTCTTTTGCTATTCTTAGTGGAAAGCTTACCTTTCACTATTATCATAGCTTATTTGCCAAGGTATTCCGAACTTATCCACTAGATATCCATAGGATTTACTCCAGAAGGTCTCTTGAAGCTCCATTGTAACAGTACCATCTTCTTTCAGTTTATCAAATAAATCTTTAATTTCTTCTAAATCTTTGCTGGTAACCACAAGGCTTATGTTATCACCCACGTTTAAAGGCATGCTTTGTGGAGTATCCGAAAACATTATATTGCTGCCCTTAATATTAAGCATAGCATGCATAACTAAATTCTATGTGTAATATTCTAATTATTTATCTAAATAATAAAATTACTCTATCAGAAGTTTTAATTAGGACAAAACAAAAGAAGTGTTGCCGAGTTAGTTGCAACACTTCTTTTATGAGTGGATTTAGAATATTTTAAATTACCTACATAAAGCATATCTAGAAAAATGCTCTACAGTAAATTGTACGCTTTTAATATTAACATGAATATTTTTTCCTAAGATTTTATCATATAAATAACCCTTATAGGCACTCACATCTATTTGCACTTCTTTATTAAAATTAGATATACCTGGAGTGAACTCTATATATGATTGTCCATTTTCGGCATATATGGAAGCAGTAAATTTTATTGGAAGAAGTTTGCCATCCATAAAATTATTCTTAAAGCTTACTTTTACAAAACCTACCTGAAAGTTTCCTCCCTTTGATGTCACTGTAAAGGTATTAGAATAAATTATTGGAGCCGCTGTCTCAATGCTTGTACGATTCTTATCTTGATGTGAGTTAACACCTGCTGCTTGTGCTTGCGTAACTGGACTTAAAAATAAGAACATGATTAAAACCAAAAAACCTGATAATAGCTTTTTCATTATAAACCCCCCTTTTTTAATTTTTAAATAAGAGATCTTCCGAAAACTCTAAATCAAAATCAAATAAAGAAATTGAGGATTTATAAGTCTCGGCAACCTGGCAACCTTAGAATAAAATCCTTTAGGCCCATAGCTTTGCGTCCTATCTTTTCAGATAGTTTGCCCTTTCTAATTCAAGTCTATCACTCTTTAATATGAATTTCAATACAATTAAATAATTTATTATAAATTGTTTATAGTTCTTTTCCAAACACTATCATCAACTTTTATTATACAATCCTTAGCTTCTTTTATATCCTCCTCTTTATTAAGTAAATCACCCATGCGTTCATAGATTTTAGCTCTACCATAATATGCTATCCCAGTTTCAATATCCGATTCCAGCTCCTTACCTAATTTAATACCTTCCTTAAAATAATTTTCTGATTCCTTGAAACTCCCCTGCATCGCCAGTATATCCCCCATAAGAATTGAACACCTTAAAGTCTGAATTTGGCTTTGAGCCTCCTGTGCACAATCTAAGGCTAAGCTACAAAATTCTTTTGCAAAATTAATTTTATCTTTAAGAATGCTTATTTCACTCATATATCTATAATAATCAATAAGCCCTGTAGCATCCTTAAGTTCCTCTAATATATCAAAACCTTTTTTAAATAGTTCTTCTGCTTCCTCTATAAGTCCTTGCTTTATAGACACCTTACCTAAATTAATATAACTTATCGCTTCTTCATCTGGCATTTCATGTTTCTTAGCTATCTTTAAAGCCTGCTCATATAACTCTGCTGCCTGTTTATACTCTCCTCTTTCATAATTTATGTCACCCATATTGAAGGAAAGTATACAACTAAAATAAATCTGGGAAGTCTTTTTTGATTTTTCTAAAGCTATGGAAAAAAGTTGCTCTGCCTTCTGATAAAGACCCTTATCATAATATAGAACTCCTAAATTGGTACTTCCAGCTATAAAGGATTTAACATCTGAAATGTCGTTTGAAATTTTCAGTGCATTATTTAAAGCCTCAAGAGCTTTAGATATTCTTCCTGAAGCATGATATACCGCCCCAAGGTTACTTACTATAGAATTCTTAATCTTTAAATTATTAGTTTTTTCTATATTAGCATACGCTGAGTTAAGATAATATGTAGCATTGTCAATGTCACCCATAAGAAAATACTGAATTCCAATCTCATTTTCAGTCATGGCAAGATTAACATAATCCTTAGTTTTCTTTAATATTTCCTGAGCCTTTATAGCTACCTCTAAAGCACCCTCTTGCCCTTGAAGACTTAAAATAGAACATTCTAAGTATAGAAGCCTTCCATAAAGGCCACTATTTTCTCTTATCTTTGGCTTTAGCTCCCCTATAATTTTAATAGCAGCTTCATAGGAGCCCATCTCCTTATCTATTTCTGACAAAGTAAGTCGCACTTCATAAATGTCTTCACTATAGTCTAATAAAGCTAGCGCCTTATTGTAGCATTCAATTGCTTTATCATTTTCTAATAGTATGCTTCTTAAGCTTCCCATGTCCCTATAAGCTTGAGCTATCCTATTATCATTAATTCTTCCATCCACGAAGATTTGATAATACTCTAAAGCTTCCTTTATATTGTAGCTATCCTTAAAGCTTATGGCTGCCTTTAAGGCATATTCAAAGGCTTTGCCACTACTTGATAATATAAAATAGCTAAAAGCTTCTGTATAATGCTCCTCAATATTATCTGCATATCTTTTTTCTATAAGCTCACCAACTTTTTTGCTATAGCTTTTTTTATCTCTATTTAATAAGCTATTGTATATAGCATCTCTCGTAAGGGTCTGCTTGAATATATATATTCTATTAATTATTCCAAAGGAGGTATAGGCTGTTTTAAGACTAATAATGTTGTGTTCACTAAGCTCTCTTATTATCTCTTGAAGATCAAACTGTCCAGCTGTTAATTCACTTACCCAGGATATATTAAATTCCTTTCCAATTACCGCTGCAGACAGAAGGAATTTTTGAGACTCTTCAGAAAGGTTTGAGAAACTGCTTAATATTAATTTTTCAACTCCAACGTGAAATTTACTAAGTCCTTCTTCTTGCATGTAGAGAGTATTTTCCTTAACTGTATAGCTACCGCTTCTGTACAGCCCATATCCTATTTCCTTTATATATAAAGGATTTCCACTAGACAACTCCTCTAAGTCATTAATAAGGTTCTCTTCAGCATCCTTAACCTGAAAAATCGAACATATGATGCTTTTTATTCCTTGTCTATTTAAATTATTCAAATTTATTATTTTATCAAAAATAGCATGGTGTGATATTAAAATAAAAAAATTATCTGTTTTAGAATTTATTAATATATTTTTTAAAAGTTCTAAGGAACTTGCATCTGCCCATTGAAGGTCATCTATAATAAATATATAAGGTTCCCTGCAAAGATCTGTAAAAAATATATTCAGTTGATTGTCTGTTTCTTGCTTTATATCCTTATATTGCATAAAATTCAATATAGCTGTAAATTCCGTATCCCTTTGAAGTTTTAATACTAAGGATAAAAAATTATAATTCTTTTCTCTTTCTCCCTTGGTGCGATTCATTAGCACATAATTAATGAACGCCACAAGTTTACTTTTTTTCACATCCATGCTATCCTCAGGATTTATGCTCACTATCTGGAATATAAGCTTTTCTATTAAATAATTTGCTTTATTCTTATACTGAAGACTTCCATCTACCCAAAGCTTTATTATGTCCTTAGATGTTTTTTCAATGAATCTTTTACATAATAGGGTTTTTCCTATACCTGCTTCTCCCACAATGTTTACATAACCTTCCCCAGACTGAAAAGACTTTTCAACAAGAGAAAGTTCTTTATCCCGTTCAAATATTAAGGAGACTTCCTCCTCTTTAGCTTCTAAGGCATTATAACAACTCAGTGCCACACTTTTGTTTTTTACTTCAATTAGTATTTTTTCCGAATACTTAATATTATCCTTAGTCTCCAAATAGCAGGCTTGTGATACTAATATATTGCCTCTACCTGCAGAGCTCTGAAGCCTTTGAGCTGTATTTACCACATCGCCTATCACCGTATAATCCTTATCATAAAGATTGCCAACACTCCCTGTTACCACCAATCCATAATTTACTCCTATGGACAAGCTAACCTTAATCCCCTTATCAAAGAGCCTTTCCTTAGAAAATCTATCTGCAAGCTCCATCATCCTAAGGGCACACCTAACAGCCCTTTTCCCATCATCAATATGAACATACTTTGCCCCAAAGAGTATCATGACGCAGTCGCCTATATATTTATCTATAGTACCTTCCATCTCATATACGGGCCTTGTTATATAATCAAAGCATTGATTTATTATTTCCCTTACTTCCTCTGGGTCAAGTTTTTCTGAAAGGCTTGTAAAACCTGACACATCTGCAAATATTACAGCTATATCTTTACGGTTTTCACCTAATACCTCATAATTCTTTATTAAACTTGCCTCTTTAACATAGGAAAGCTTTTTACCACAGTTAAAACAGTATTTGCCATGAATAGAATTTCTACTTCCGCAGCCCTGGCAAAGAATAGGCATATTCATTCCGCATAAAGGACAGGTTTTATTATCTTTAGATGGCAGAGAATATCCGCAGTTATAACAAATCATAATTCAATCTCCCTGTTTTTAATCTAAGAATGAAGATAGCTTAATAATTTCATCAACAGTGGTCATGCCTTGGAGTACTAGTTCCTTACAGGACATCTCAAGAGTTCTCATCCCTGATTTTACCGAAAGGTCTCGAAGCTCATCCGAGCTAGCATTTTTAACAATATATCTTCTATGCTCTCTGGTCATTTCCATAATTTCATAAACTCCTACTCTGCCTCTATAACCAGAATTATCGCAACTTGGGCAACCTGATCCTTTATATAATATCAAGGTTTTAAGAGGGTCCTCATGGAGACATTCCTTATCATATATATCTGCCTCGTAGGGAGCTTTGCAATGAGGACAAATCTTCTTAACAAGCCTTTGGGCTACTACCCCTACTAGAGAAGTTGCTATAAGATATGGTTCTATACCCATATCCACTAGTCTTACCACAGCTGATGGAGCATCATTTGTATGAATAGTGCTTAGCACTAGATGCCCAGTTATAGCCGATCTTACAGCTATTTCCGCAGTCTCGTTGTCTCTAATCTCTCCAATCATTATTATGTCAGGGTCCTGTCTTAGGATAGACCTTAATGCTGCCGCAAAGGATAAACCTGCTTTTGAATTTACATTTATCTGATTTACTCCCTCTAGCAGGAATTCTACTGGATCTTCTACGGTGATAATATTTTTTTCATCTGTATTCATTTCATTTAATACTGCATATAGGGTTGTTGATTTACCACTTCCCGTAGGACCTGTAACCAGAATTATTCCGTTAGGTTTAGAGATTATCCTGTTTAGTTTTACCAAATCTTTATCTACCATACCAAGTTTTTTCTTATCAATTAGTTCTGCATCCTTGGTTAGGATTCTTATAACCACCTTTTCTCCATATACAGTTGGCATGACTGAAACTCTTAAGTCAATTTCATTATCATCAATATTAGTAAGTATCCTACCATCCTGAGGTAATCTCTTTTCTGCAATATTGAGATTAGCCATAATTTTAATTCTTGATACAATAGCAGATAAAGTTTGCTTTGCTATCTTTAATACCACGGAAAGTTCTCCATCGATCCTATATCGTATCTTTACGAATTTATCAAAGGGTTCTACATGAATATCGCTAGCCCTTGATTTAATTGCATTTATTATAATAGAATCCACCAGCTTTACTACTGGAGCATTCTTCACATTTTCAAATTTTCCCCCTGTGGTCTTATCCTCTTCTATAATTTGATTTTCTCTAGATAGTTCTTCTGCAGCATCCGTAACCTGTCTACCTGAGTAGTATCTACTAATACCACTTTTTATATCCTCTAGCTCTCCCTGAAAGGGCTCCACATTATAGCCAGAGGTAAGCTTAACATCATCTAAGGCAAATATATTTAATGGATCAAGCATTACTACCTGGATTTTATCCGAGTTAATAGATATGGGAATTAAATTATATCTTACAGCAATAAGCTCTGGAATAAGTTTTATAGCCCTAGGGTCTACCAATACCTTATCTAAAGAAATATTTTTGAATCCAAGTTGACCTTGAAGTAAATCAAGCATATCTTTTTCCTTAGAAAAGCTATTATCTGTAAACACATCCCCTGTTTTTTTTAAGTCAGACATCCCTATCATTCCTTCATAAATTTATTTACTTTATATTATATTGTCTGCATTTTCGTAAAAATTCACAAAATACTTAACCATTCCGCTTTCATCCCTTATTGGATATGCCCGCAGATATGATGGTTGGACTTGTCCTGACTTTGACTTTAAACTATATCTGCCTTTCCATTCCCTCTCCAAATAGATACTATCCCGGACCTGTAACTCTTTTTCTCCCCTTTCGTATTGAAGAAAACTAATGTCCTTACCCATTACCTCCATCCGTCCAAAACCTGTGAAGGTCTCAAAGCTTTGATTAACAAATAAGATTTCTCCCTCCTTGTCAGTAACAGAAATACTTATAGGGCAAAGCTTAACAACATTAAATAGTTTATTAAGCTCCTCATTTGCGCTTCTTCTTTGATTTATAGCTTCTCCAATGACTCTTTTATATTTATCTAAAAGATCATTCATATCTTTATATAGCATGCTATTTTCTAAGGCCACCGCAGCTTGTCCAGCTATTGAATATATAATTAATTCATCTTCATTATCAAAGGGTATAATCCCATAAGGTGCAGTCTTTTCCATTTTGTTAATAAGCTGAACTACACCTATCACTCTATTTTTATGATCTTTCATTGGAATAGATAATATGGATATGGTTCTGTAGCCTGTAGCATCATCTATGTCCTTGTTATGTCTAAAATCATTAGATACCGTTACATTATAAGCATCCATAATATTTATTGGTTCACCGAAAATAACCGTGCTTCCAACTATACTATTTTCAACTATTGGAGAGGTTTTAGTCTCTAAATGTACCTTCAAAGAATTATTTTTTGATATTACAAACTTAATATGCTTGTTTCTAGAGTTACTATCATAATAGGAATATTTATCTTCTCCTTCACCATCCACTACAATATATATGGAAGCAGCGTCCGCTGAGCTTATCTTCATGGAGCTTTCTAATATCATATCTAAAAGATTATTTATATCCTTCTCTACTGAAAACCCCTTGGCAATATCATTAAATTCTGTCATGGTGCTTCTAGAGCTCATAATTTTGGTTTTATTTTTTAGTTCCTTTGATAATCTTTGTCTAAAGTACCCATTCTCTAAGCAATAAAGCTCATCAAAAATGAACTCTCTTATTATTTCCTCACTGTCCTTAAGCTCTAAGCAAATAAAATTATCTTTAGATAAAGAAATCTCTAGATCTTTACTTATTAAAGAATAAAAGCATGAGGAAATGACCACAACGGACAATATATCCTTGGAAAATGCAATCTCAAGCATAAATTTCTCATAGCTATCTACTGTAACTAGTTCACCTTCATAATCCATTAGAGAATCATACGCCCAATTATTTTCTATTTCTTTCCTAGTAAATATAACTTTCCTAAAATTCATTAATTATTCCTCCCATGTATGGTTTTAGAGGTTTTATCTTTCTTATTATTGTATCATATACTCCTTCTATACTTCTTCATATTTTTTAATATTTATAGATTTTATTTAATGCTTTCATAAACTTTCACTAAATTAATCCGTTCTTAACTGTTTCTTGCATTGTATACTATTTTAGTTACAAATATAATCTAATTACTAATATTTTTTCTGAAGGAGATAAATTATGGATAACTTTGATTCTAACTGGTATAAAGTTAAAAAACTTACGGATACAGTTTGGTATATTTCTGATAATAATTTTGATTTAATGTATCTTATAGCTGGCTCTGAAAAAGCTCTCTTAATTGACACAGGCTATGGTTTAGGTGATCTACCTAAGCTATGCAAAGAACTTACTGATCTTCCGATAATTTCAGTTCTTACTCACTCCCACCCAGATCATGCCATGGGTGCAGGAGAATTTGATACTAATTTTATAACTAAAGAAGATATTAAAATGTTAAAGGATGTTTCAGGCAAAGAGTTTAGACGCAACTGGATATCAACTTTCATGAAGGAAAACAGCCCAAAATATGATTTTGACCCTTCCTTTATTGATGACTGGGTTAATCGAGGTATTAATAATATTGAAATTATAAAGGATGGAGATATATTTGACTTAGGAGACAGAAAGCTTCTTGTAATAGCATCCCCAGGGCATACAGTTGGCTCCATTTGTTTATTAGACGAAAAGGAAGGACTTCTTTTCTGTGGTGATACTTTAGTAACCTGTAATCATCTGTTAAATCTTCATGAGTCAGCTCCCTTTGGTGTCTTCATGAAGAGCCTTGAAAATTTAGAAACATTTCAGGATAAATATAGCATTATCCATCCTGGCCATGAAAAAGCTCCTCTAAAAAAGGAAAAGCTTCAGGAAGTAATAGGAGGGGTGAAGGATATATTATCAGGTAAGATAAAGGGAAAATTGTTTGAATCTTGGGTTGGTCCTGCCTTAAGATGTGAATTTGGTGAAAATAATTGGATTATTGCACCTGTGGACGTAGCTAAAGGAAAATAAATAATAATTAAATGAAAATTGCAAACAATATGAGTAGCAATCTTTAAGGATGTGTTACCATGAACGAACACTTAATAATGATATTTAGATCATTTGTTACCTATATTATTCTGCTCACTTTTACTAGAATTATGGGGAGAAAGCAAATATCTCAATTAACCTATTTCGATTACATAGTTGGGATAACCATAGGTTCTATCGCCGTAGAAGCCTCCGTAACTAGGAATATTAATATGTTTGATATCATTGTTTCCATTGCAATATGGAGTGTTCTTACAATAATAATTTCAGAAATAACCTTGAAAAATATTAAATTAAGATTATTGCTAGATAGTGAGCCTTTATTAATTATTGATAAAGGGAAAGTTATTTATAAAAATATGAAGAAAGCAAGATACAATATGGGTGATCTCTTGATGCAGCTAAGAAATAAGGATGCTTTTTATATTACAGATGTAGAAATATCAATACTCGAGCCTGACGGTAAGCTTAGTGTTTTAAAAAAAGCAGAACAAACTACAATAACTGTTGGAGATATGAAAATGGAGAAACCTAGAACTGGAATGATGGTTGACATTGTTCTTGATGGAAACATTTTATCTTCACACTTACCTTTAATTCAAAAGGATGAGGCTTGGGTGATAGCATAATTAAAAGCGAAAAATATTGATAATATTAAAGATGTAATTTATGCAGGTATACAGGCGGATGAACAAATTTATATTGTTACTAAGGATAGTTAAAAGGATAATTTAATGTTTATGTTATAAAAAAGGATATATTGAGCATTATATTAAGTAAATAGTGTTTGGAGGTTTTATAATGAACGATAGAAAAAAGAAACAAGATGATAGCATTAATATCATCACTACTAAGAAAAACAAACAATCCGCTGCATCGAAAAAGGATGTAGATTCTGTTGATCTTATCAATGAGAATACAAGTAACGCTCCTATTGGTTCTGACGGAGAAGACTTCTAAAATTAAACATAACTTTTGTTAGAAAATAGGGACACACAAATTGAACTTGTGTGTCCCTATTTTATTTTTAAACAGCGAAAAAGCCTGATACTACAAATCAGGCTTTTCATATATAATATATAAGGGGGATCCTTATGTATTTAGAATACTATAGATTTGTGTCAGTTATATGTTCAAATTTTAAACAAACTGTTAACAAACCGTTAAATCTAATAAATATCATTAAATAATAGAAATTGACATAAAATTAAGGCTATGCTACATTTGAAAAAGAGTAA
>DATCIH010000170.1:0-6555 GCA_036507955.1 Clostridiaceae bacterium
TGAAATCACCTTTCCTTTGTTATTTTAGTAGCTTGAACAACTCTATTTTAACTGAAAGGTGATTTTTTGTATAACGTTTTGACTCCACCCGCATAGCAGGTGGTTAATTGTTTCGCAAGCTCAACAGACTAAAGTCCGTAATTTAAAATTCGAGACACACTGTGTCTCGAATTGAATTGGTCACATTATAGTACTCATTAACAGATTATGTAATTTATAATAAATTTGATGGGTTTTTTTTATTATCAAATACATTATGTGATATAATTTATTTATTGGTTTCATAAATTAATTGAAAGAAAAGGTTGGGATTTTTATGCTTTCAAAAGAGTTAAAAGAATATGTTTCTTTTATACAAAACATCCAATCAGAAACAGATAACATAGAGGTTAAAGCAGCTAATAAAGGCTATCCAACAAGATTGTATGATACTTTATCTAGTTTTTCAAATAAAAATAGCGGTGGAGTAATAATATTTGGTTTGGATGAAGAAAAAAAATTTGAGGCTGTGGGTGTTTATGATGCTGATGATTTACAAAAGCAAGTTAAAAATCAATGTAATGAGATGGTTCCGAAGGTACGTGCTAAGTTTACTGTTTTAAATTTAGAGAATAAACAAATAGTGTCCGCGGAAATTCCAGAGATATTACAGGAGGAAAAGCCCAGTTATTATCAGGGGGCTGGTATTCAAAAGGGAGCATACATTAGGGTAGGGGATTCTGATGAACACATGTCATCTTATGAGATATATAACTTAATGTCATATCGGAAAAGAATAGAGGAAGATCTACGGGTAATAGATAGAGCTAATTTGAATGATTTGGATAAGATTAAAGTACAGGACTATGTTAATAAAGTAAAAGAAATTAGACCTAACTTCTCTATGTTTGAGGATGTTTATGCACTTGAAAAGCTAGGTATAGTGAATAAGGTAGGAAATGAAGTTAAACCAACGCTGGCAGGACTTCTATGTTTTGGTATTTGTCCGGATTTATTACTACCTCAACTTGTTATTAATGCTGCTGTTATACCTGGGTTTAGTGTAGGTGATACGGGTGAATTGGGGGAAAGATTCTCAGACAGTAAAAAAATTATTGGGACAATACCTGAGATGATAAAATTATCTGTAGAATTTATTATTAAAAATATGAAAAGGAAAGTAATTATAAGGAAAGACAATGGAACTAGGGATGATAAGTATGAATATCCTGTTAATGCAATCAGAGAGGCTGTAATAAATGCTTTGATTCATAGAGATTATAGTATACATACCGAGTCAAGCTATATATCAATTAGAATGTTTAATGATAGACTAGAAATCTCAAATCCGGGTGGACTTTATGGCAATTTAACGGTGGAAGATATTAACAATGTTATTAATCCTCCAGTTAGAAATAGAAATTTGGTGAGGATCTTAGAAGAAATTGAGGAAATCGAGAATAAAAGTTCAGGGATAGCTACAATGATAAATAGTATGAGAGAACTGAAACTAGAACCTCCAGTTTTTGAAGATAAAAGAGAAAATTTCAAAGTAACTTTTAAAAATCATAATCTAATGACGAAAGAAGATAGGGAATGGTTGCAGGCCTTTGGAACTTCAATGTCAGAAAATCAAGCTTATGCATTAGTGTTTATACGTAACAATGCTAAGTTAACCAATGGAGACTATCAAAAAATTAATAATGTTAATAGGGATAGAGCATTAATAGATTTAAAAGAACTTATTGGTAAAGGCATGATTATTTCTTATGGTATTGGTAGTGGAACATATTATAGTTTGAGTGACCACGAACATGAGGATAGACAAATTACCTTTGCCGATATAGCAGAAGTAAGTAGCGATAAAGTAGCGATAAGTAGCGATAAAGTAGCGATAAATAGTTATTTATTTAATGAAAAAGAACAAAAAATATATAATTATATTAATGAAAACGGAGGTATTGATAATTCAAGAGCAAGAGACTTACTAAATATGTCTCAATCAGGGATCAGAAAACTATTAAAGATAATGGTTGATAAAAATTTGATTATAGCCGAAGGAGATTTTAAAGGAAGATTATATAAAAAGAAATAATTTACCACTTCAAGGTTATAATGTTCATTTCTATACATTTTGCCATCCAAAGCAGTTGTCAAGTATTCATTGACAACTGCTTTTTTATCGAACTCACCTTCTTTAAAACAATTGCTAGCACCTCAGAGGTGTTTTTGTTATACTAACCTTCCCAAATTATATCAACCTTTTCTTCCTTTAGCTTCTCTAAATCCTCAAGAGCATGTTTTATCAATAAATCAAAGTAGTACTCAAATAGCTCCAATACTTTAGAGGAGAAAAATTCTATTAGTGAATTATACTCTGCTAAATAAGAATTGTTCATAACAACTACCGAAAAAATATCTGCAAATACATCCGCTGTTTCTATTGTATTATTTTCAAGCTTCACTTCAAGAATTTTATTCATTTCTATGAAGGACTCTGGGATAACCGAAGCTTGGTGAGTTAACACAGTATGTAAGGCATGACCGATCTCATGTATTAGTACCTGATAGGGATTATGCTCTTCAGCTCTAGACGCAAATGAAAGTATATTCATATTGTGATATGTTTCTGGCTTGTTTACATCGCAAAGTACCTCACAGAAGGAGTTGTAACTCTTATGAGAATTATTAAACATGTAAATCTCAAGTTCTGACTTGCATGTTATTATATCAAAAATTCTAAATCGGGCTTGGAGAAATAAAAAAGCCTTATATACCTGCTCTTTCTTTAGCCCCATTGTTCTAGCCGGCTCTAATTCATTATCAAAAAAATCAATAATTTGCCTTAGTCTTATCTTATAATCCTTAATTTTATTGATCCTAATTAGTCGATTGGAAGTATAATCAACTGGAGAATTCATGTAATCATGTATATGAACATTCCTTAGATTCCCCTCTTTATTAGAGAACTGAGCATCCATTCTATTTACCCAACTTATATTTATTAGCCTCTCCTTTAATGCACTAATTAATATACGTTTATCTGGATTTTTCCCCTCCAATAAACTTAAGCAATCTTTAAGTGCCTTACTCATTTCCTTTTCCGTTTTTGCCTGAGTTATGTTTTCAATTATATTTTCTAAATCAATATTCAATGTAGCTCCTTTGTTACCCGGGTTTTATATGGTGTTTTTTCGAATGCCAACCTGAAACTAGACTTTATTTCAGATCTAACGGTTAGCACCTCAGAGGTGTTAACAAATTGGTATTTGAAAATATGAATATATTTTCCGTAAATCATTTGGGACTTGATCAGCTGATTTCTTGCATTCATATTTAATATTTTCATCATTTTTAATAAGCTCAATCAATTCTAATTCATTCTGTTAATACTAACCTAGACTTTTTATTACTTAACTTATATATTAAACTAAGTCTTGCTTAATTAAAATGTTTTTTAATTAAGCTCCAATAGTGTCACAAATCCTATTTAGTTTATCCATACCTAATTTTTTATTTTCATGAAATCAAAAAATCATGAAATGTCAAACTAGAGACTCCATTTTTTTTAGAAAATCTATACAATGTACAACAACAATAACATCTCTAATATTCTAACTCTATAAACGCAGCTCTAAAGAGTGAATAATATTTATAGATATTCGTTGGTACAGCCAAGAATGTAAGGAGAATAACTAGGAAGTAGATGAAGACTTTGCTGAAATATTTAACTGACAATAAAAATAAAAAGTAGCCGCTTAAAGGGGCTACTTTTGCTATAATTAAATATTAATAATGTGCATCGGGGATTGCTCCCAGGGACGCACTTACCCTAGCTTTTTAAAGTGGAATGCGGAGTTCTGATTTTCTCAATTTCCTCTTCTGATAATTTAGTATACCTTTTTATTTTCTCTATAGGTTCATGATCTAGTAACATTTCTTTTATTAGATCAATTTTGTTTTTTTCCTCTGTCTTCTTTCCAATTTCTATTCCAATGTTTACTCCTTTTTCTATTCCAATGTTTAGACCTTTTTCTATTCCCTTTTTCTCTGCCTTTTCTTCCATTTCAGTTATTATATAAGCGTTACTTGCTACCATACCTTCAACCTCCTCTTTACTAGAACTTAATATTTTTATTGCTTCCTTTGACAATCTATCTTCTACTGAATTTTCAATCCAATGCTTTAGTACTTGCATTTCTTTTTCATTTAATATATCAAAAAACAATGCTATAGTTTTTATTCTATCCAAAAATTCTTTTGGATCTGTCTTTTGATCAAGTAAGAATATTGCAGATGTTATGCTCTTATCTTTAACTAGCTCTTTTTTAAAATATTTGTTATTTACATCAAATATGTTATAACTAAAGTCTATTATACTATAAACATTAGATAATAATCAGATTAAACCAATCAAATTATCTAATTCATTTTAACCAATATTTATATTTCTACTTTATAATTCTTGAAGCATCACACTTAACGGCAAACGTTTTTTCAGGCAAAGCCTCTATTTCCTTTACGCTTTGCTTTAGCCAATCAATTGTATTCTGGGAATACATACTTGTTAAATATTCTATATCCTTTAATAATTCTACAAGGCAATAGTATTCATCCATGTCTGCTCCAAGAGTATAACAATCCAGTGCTGATTCTCGATCCCCTTCCTCCTCATATAGTTTCCCTCGATTGTAATATGCAGTGGAATTGTCTTGATCAATTGCCTCATCAAAATAATACTCAGCTTTTTCAAGATCCTTTTCCATATATTTACCCTCAAAACATAATACCCCCATAAGATTTAGGGCCATACCATTATCCTGCTCGCTTGCTTTTAGCAAAAAATCCAAAACATCTTTATCATCTAAACTACCTATGTTATTTCCTTTTATATATTCACTAGCTATAAACTCCATAGCTGGGGCATAATTTTGTCTGGCTGCTCTAAATATGTAATCGTAGGCTTTTATTACATTTTCATTTTTAACAAAGCCTTCAATTCCAAATTCATTTAATGAAATCATTCCGAGTTCATACATAGCCTCATTACTTCCTAAGTTAGCAGCTTTATTAAGGTATTTCATGTTTTTACCAATTTCAATTCCCTTATATAATTGATTTCTTAGTAGTATGGTTAAGGCTTCATAGTGACCATTTTCAAGCAATTCCTTAATTAGTTCCTCATACTCCTTATCAAAGGCTTCAAATACTACTCTATCCGCTGACCTTGTATGGTTTTGCCTTATTAGGTTTTTATAAAGTCTAAAGGAATCTTCAGTATCTCTCTCCATGAAAACATCTGTTTCCTCAAGTCTTGCATAATCAAATACTGCCTCCTGGTAATCATCCTCTTTTGCGGCTTGTAACCATTTAAAAGCTTCCTTTGACAATTCTTTCCACAATTCATATTTTGCTTCTGAACATCCATTATCAGCTGATTTTCGAAGCCAGCTTAAGGCTAGTTCTTCATCTTCCTCCATATATCGAAAATACATATATAGTTGTCCTATAGGTTCATTCAAATTTGCAGCTTTTCTATAGTAAACTATTGCCCGATCTTGATCTACTTCTACTACAGAACTACCATGAAAGTATTGATCACCTAGCATAACCATGGCTGACGGCATTTCATTATCTACAGCCTTCATAAGACACTCTAAAGCAGTAGCATCATTAAGCCAATCTATATTTCCAGCATAATATTCAACAAATAACATTGCCTGGGCCTTGGGATTATCCTGTTCAGCTGCCTTTGCCAACCAATGAATAGCATTTTCAATATCTCCATTATCATCAAAATCACAATATAAAAAGTACTGAGCTTCCGAATAACCTCTAGCCGCCAGCTCAGATATTATTGTACTAGCTGTTTCTTCATCTTTTTCACAGCCGCTCCCTCCATCAAATAATTCTGAAGCAAAGTTCATAGCTACTTCCTTTGGTAAGTCTAATGCAGTATTTAATAATTTTAAGTTCATTTCAACCTCCACAGTTAATCTAGTTTTTTAAATATAGTTATTTCATACCATTCAACAAATTCCCATGTAATCCTTCTTTATTTTGCAAATACTTCTAGTAATTTCTTACTTTGAGTTTGAAAATCAAAGCTCTGGATGCTTATGTAATCATTGCAAGAAAACATCTTATGATGAACCCTATGCTTGTTTTAACAATAGGAAATATTGTAACCTTAAGTGTATCCCTGCTCTGGGATGGATAAACCTTATTTCTTTCAATATTCTAACCTAATAGAAAGTATCAGGGACATCGATTCCTGCATAAATGCAATAAAAACTTTGGAGGATAGAATTGACCCTTCCCCAATAACATAGACACTCCAAACTCGTTATATCTCATATTTTCGTAGTATAACCTTCGTATTTCATTTTATGCCACTTTGACTTTCCTATTAGCTCTATTATAATATTCCTCAGGTGTCAAATAATCGTTGGTTGCATGAATCCTCTGCCTATTATAAAACACCTCAACATATTCAAATACTGCTGCATGGGCTTCTTCACGCGTTTTAAAGCGTGTTCCATAAAGCCACTCGCATTTTAGTTTACCCCAGAAGGA
>DATCIH010000171.1:0-47106 GCA_036507955.1 Clostridiaceae bacterium
TATATGTTAGAGTTAATATCCTTAGACAATGTTATCTAGGCTTTTTACATCTATCACACTATCTCGTACCCACAAGATTGTTTAATAATAGACAACAGTGCTACAAACTAGGATAAACATTCGTAGGTGTTATGACCTGAACAACGTAGTAATTTAATACTTAGTCTAGTCAAATGGGCTATTAGTATTTCTACCTCAAGCCTCTATCCATTTAGGGTAGGGGTTATTGACATTCATTATAATTTCCAGAAGCCTTCCAATGAAGCTTAAAATTAATTTTATAAGTACTTAACAGAATATTGCATTACTCCATTTCTACTTTTAAGTCCTTTTAACCATATTTAAGTATTAATTTGCCCTTATATTTATAAAATATTTATTGTAGATTAATAATAAACAATAATTGTATATAATCATATTTATTGGACATAATTTCTCTTAGGAGGTGGATTATGTTTAGTAAGAAAACTAAAATAATTACTTTTTATATATTTCTTTCAATAATAACAGTTACCATAAGTTTCACTGTTGCATTAATGTATTTTAATAGTGACAGCTCATCAAAAGAGAATATTGCAAATACTAAGATTTCTAAAAGTGTTAGTAGCAATGTGAATGATATAACAATTAGGTCAAGTACTAAAATACAATTAAAGATTTTATATACCAAAAGTGGAAATACAAGTAATAGTTTTTTAGATAATACTTCTTTGATAGGGAAAACCCTAGCTCAAGTGAAAGAGATATATTCTGTTCAAGGATATAAAATAGAGAAATTTACTTTAGCAGAAGTAATACTAACTAAGAGTGAAGAAAAATATTCACAAGATAAATATGTCTCAGGAAAATATGTATTAGGGATTAAGGATGGTTTTATAGCTATATTTAGAGCTGATTCAGTAGGAAAGCTATATATTGAGGATGCAGCACATGACACAACAGAGATTAAGACTACAAACTTAAAACAAGCTGATATTGATATGCTATACAGAGGAGACCTACAATTTAATTCAAGAGTAGAAGCGGAAGGAAGCCTTGAGGACTATAGATAGTCCTTGAGGTTTTTTTATTTAAGTGATAACATCTATAGTAGATAATTGTAGTATACAAAAAAGGTGGGTTTATATTTGTATGATTATATAAAGGGCTTATATATAGAACTGGTTGGGGATTTTTTAGTAATTGATAATAATGGAATTGGCTATAAAATATATACATCAGGAAACACTATTTCAAATATGCCTAAAATTGATGAAGAAGTAAAGGTATTTATTCAACAGATTGTAAGAGAAGATTTCATAGGTCTTTATGGCTTTTTAACAAAAGAGGAATTAGAGATGTTTAAGCTTCTTTTAACTATCAACGGAGTAGGGGCTAAGGCTTCTCTTTCACTTTTATCTATTAGTAATGTAACCAATTTAAAGTATTCCATTTTAACTGGTGATATTAAAACTCTCATAAGGGCACCGGGAATAGGAAATAAAACTGCACAAAGAATTATTCTCGAACTTAAGGACAAGCTTAGCAGTGATAAGAATAGCAGTAAAGAGTATGCTAATTCACCTGGGAATATAAGCAGTGAAGTAACTTCTGCTCTAATTTCTTTAGGTTATACAGATAAAGAGGTTAGTACTATAATAAAGGATATTAATATCTTGGATACGGTAGAAAACAATATTAAAAAATGCTTAAGAGCTTTAATGAATTAGGAGAAAAATATGGATGAGAGATTTACAACAAGAGATATCCTACTTGAGGATAATGAAATTGAACATAGCTTAAGACCAAAGAATTTAAGGGAATATATTGGGCAGGAAAATGTTAAAGAAAAGCTATCTATTTTTATTCAAGCTGCTAAAAATAGAAAAGAATCCTTGGATCATGTCATATTATTTGGGCCCCCAGGACTTGGGAAAACTACTTTAGCTAACATAATAGCTAATGAAATGGGTGGTAACCTTAAGGTTACTTCAGGGCCAGCTATTGAGAGAGCAGGAGATTTAGCTGCAATTCTAACTTCTTTATCAGATTTTGATGTTTTATTTATTGATGAAATACATAGATTGAATAGAAGTATAGAAGAAATCTTATATCCAGCTATGGAAGATTACGCTTTAGATATTGTAATTGGAAAAGGGGCCTCAGCAAAATCTATAAGATTAGATTTGCCTAAATTCACACTTATAGGAGCTACTACAAGAATTGGACTATTAACATCTCCACTTCGAGATAGATTCGGAGTTTTATGCTCAATGGAATTTTATAATGAAGAAGAATTGAAAGAAATTGTGGTAAGATCGGCTAAAATATTAAATGTGAAAATAGAAGAGAAAGCAGCTTATGAATTATCAAGAAGGTCTAGAGGAACTCCTAGAATAGCAAATAGATTATTAAAAAGGGTAAGGGACTTTTCAGAGGTTAAAGGAAATGGTATAATTGACCTTCATATAGCTAAACAGGCATTAAAACTTTTAGATATAGATGATGAAGGCTTTGATAGGGTAGACAATAGAATTATTGAAGCAATAGTATATAATTTTAAGGGTGGCCCTGTAGGTATAGAAACTTTGGCTTATTTTATTGGTGAAGAACTTGGAACTATAGAAGATGTGTATGAACCA
Organism: Clostridiaceae bacterium; assembly: GCA_036507955.1. GTDB lineage: Bacteria > Bacillota > Clostridia > Clostridiales > Clostridiaceae > DATCIH01. The sequence continues at coordinate 2,622 of DATCIH010000171.1, forward strand.
TATCTTCTTCAAAAGGGATTTATATTAAGAACCCCTAGGGGTAGGGTTGCCAGCGATCTCGCTTATAAGCATTTAAAAATCAAAAGACCCCTGGATGAAAAAGAAATTCAAATAGACTAATGAAGGAAGAAATTAAGGTGATATTTTATGAAGGTTAGTGATTTCTATTATGATTTACCAAAGGAACTTATTGCTCAACATCCTTTAGAGGATAGAGATAAATCAAGATTAATGGTATTAGAAAAAGATACAGGAGTTATTTCACACAAACATTTTATGGACATATTGAGTCTTATAAATACAGGAGATTGCTTAGTATTAAATGATACTAAGGTACTACCTGCAAGGCTACTTGGTATTAAAGAGGACACAGGAGGAAAGGTTGAGGTATTATTACTTAAGAGAAGAAATGAAGACTATTGGGAGACACTGGTAAAGCCAGGAAAAAGATTAAAGGTTGGGGCAGTTATAACCTTTGGAGAAGGAGAGCTGAAAGCAAAAATAACTGAGGTTCTTGAGGACGGTGGACGAATCGTCCAGTTTATTTATGATGGGATTTTTGAAGAGATTTTAGATAAATTAGGACACATGCCTCTCCCTCCCTATATAAAAGAAGAGCTTAAAGACAATGACAGGTATCAAACTGTCTATTCAAAGGAAAAGGGATCTGCAGCAGCTCCTACAGCAGGGTTACATTTTACAAAGGAATTACTTAAGGCTTTAGAAGCTAAAGGGATAGAACTTATATTTTTGACCCTACATGTAGGGATAGGAACCTTCAGACCAGTGAAGGTTAATGAAATAGAAGAACATTTAATGCATTCTGAATTTTATAATCTTAATAAAGAAGCTGCAGAAAAGATTAATGCTGTTAAAAAAAATGGTGGTAGAATCATTGCAGTGGGAACTACCTCCTGTAGAACTTTAGAAACTATTGCACTTGAGGATGGAAGTGTGGCTGCTAAATCTGGATGGACTGATATATTTATTTATCCAGGCTATAAATTTAAGCTGGTGGATGCTTTAATAACTAATTTTCATCTGCCTGAATCTACACTTATAATGTTAGTTAGTGCCTTAGCAAATAAGAATATGGTGCTTAATGCATACAAAGAGGCAATTAAAGAGGAATATCGCTTCTTTAGCTTTGGAGATGCAATGTTTATAAAATAATAAAATAGGATGTGCGCAAATGTTTAATATACTAAAGAGGAGTGGAAGGGCTAAAAGAGGAGAATTTTTAACAGTCCATGGAAAAATAGAAACTCCTGTATTCATGAATGTAGGTACCCTAGCCGCAATTAAAGGTGCAGTATCATCTTTAGATTTAAAGGAGATTGGATGTCAAGTTGAATTATCAAATACCTACCATCTTCATTTAAGGCCTGGAGATAAAATAATTAGAGAGCTGGGGGGCCTTCATAAATTCATGGTATGGGATAGACCAATACTCACAGATTCAGGAGGCTTTCAGGTTTTTTCCTTGGCTAAAATGAGAAAGATTAAAGAAGAAGGAGTTTATTTTAGGTCCCATATAGATGGAAGTAAAATATTTATGGGCCCGGAGGAAAGCATGCAGATACAAAGTAATCTAGCTTCGACTATAGCGATGGCCTTTGATGAATGTGTAGAAAATCCTTCTCCCAAGGATTATGTAAAAAACTCTGTTGAAAGAACAACCAGATGGCTTATTCGATGTAAAGATGAGCTTGATAGATTAAATTCCTTAGACTCTACACTAAATAAAAAACAACTATTGTTTGGAATTAATCAAGGTGGGATATATGAGGACTTAAGAATAGAACATGCAAAGGAAATAGGAAAATTAAACCTAGATGGATATGCTATAGGCGGGCTTGCAGTGGGCGAAACGCACGAAGAGATGTATCACATATTAGATGAGGTTATTCCAAACTTGCCTTCAGAGAAGCCAATATACCTTATGGGGGTAGGCTTACCTCAAAATATACTAGAGGCTGTGGAGAGGGGAGTGGATTTTTTCGATTGTGTTATACCTTCTAGAAATGGAAGGCATGCAAATTTATTTACCTCCAAGGGCAATATAAATTTAATGAATGCTAAATATGAATTAGATAAAAAACCAATAGATGAAAATTGTAATTGTTCTACCTGTAGAACTTATTCAAGAGCTTATATAAGACATCTATTTAAAGCTAAGGAAATGCTAGCCATGAGATTATGCGTCCTTCACAATTTGTTTTTTTACAATAATCTTATGCAGGAAATAAGAGATTCTATTGATGGAGATTATTTTAAAGAATATAAATATAATAAGCTAGAGGAATTAATGAAAAAATAAATTGACATTATATACTTGTAATCATAAAATTAGGTTTATAGAAATAAAATAAACATTTAAGAGGAGTGAATTTTAATGCCTGGATATATAGGAACATTTTTACCGTTTATTGCTGTTATCGTAGTATTTTATTTATTAATACTTATTCCTGATAATAGAAGGAAGAAGAAATATAATAACATGCTTAGCAGCCTTAAAGTAAATGACGAAATTTTAACAAGAGGTGGAATCATAGGAAAAATAATAAATATTCAAGATGATAACATCATATTTCAAACAGGACCCGATAAAGTGAAAATCAAAATAAGCAAATCTGCAATTGGTAGTGTTTTAAATCCTACTGAAGATATCACTGTGTAAGATAAGAATAAATTTAGAATATATATTATTTCTAAATATTATTCATAAAAACACCTTCTATTTACATATATGTAATCAGGAGGTGTTTTTATGAATAGGAATAATCTTATTTACATAGGAGAAGGCGTACTTAGAAGTATAATATTAGCATTTGCATTAGTATTTATATACTCCGTATTAACATTGTTTATTACATTAAGTAGTGGAGTTACATCAATGGTTCTCCTGGTAACATCAATGCTTAGCGTTGTATATGGTACAATCTTTTCAGCAAAAAAAATAGGAAGTAAAGGTTGGCTAGTTGGAATTGCTGTTTCCTTACTTTATATGGTGGTACTTTATTTGGTTTCTGTAATCTCAAAGGAAAGTACTCCTTTTAGTCAAGAACACATTTTCAGATTTTCTCTAGCATTAGTTGTTGGTTCCCTAGCAGGAATGTTAGGTAGAAATGTTTAAATTCCCTTTATTTTAATACTAAGCTATGTTATACTAAGCTGAAAGTTTTTTAAACGGAGGAATTTTATGAAACACATAAAAACAGTTAATAGTACAATAATCAAGGATAGTGTAAAAAAACCAGGGTGCAAAGAGTGTGCTAATTCATGTCAATCTGCTTGCAAAACATCATGTACTGTTGCAAATTTAATTTGTGAGAACTAAGGGTTTGACTTGTAATTATGTTAACTAGTCTAATAATCATTTAGAGCAGTAACGATGGGGTTACTGCTTTATGTTTGTAATGTTAATTAAAAACTGGAGGAATATTAAAATTGTCGCTAATTCATAAATTTACACAAGATGGAGAATACTACGCTTTAGATGTAAACTCAGGAGCAGTTCACATTATTGATGAACTAATATTTGATTTACTAAGAGAAGATAGTGCTTTATCCTTTGATGAAGCAAAACTTTTAGATAAATATTCAGATGAAGAGCTAAACGAGGGAATATCTGAAATTAATGAGCTAATAAACGCAAAAATGCTTTATTCTAGGGAAGATTATCAGGAAGCTGCCTTAGCTCATGATTCTGAAAGTTACATAAAAGCCTTATGCTTAAATATTGCTCATGATTGTAATCTAAAATGTACCTACTGCTTTGCTGACGAAGGCGAGTATAAGGGTAAAAGAGAGATTATGACCCCCTTCATAGGAAAGAAAGCCATTGATTTTGTTATTGAGCATTCCGGTCCAAGACGAAATATTGAAGTTGATCTTTTTGGAGGTGAACCTCTTTTAGCTTTTGATACGGTTAAGGAAATAGTTAAATATGCTAGGGAAAAAGAAAAGCTACACAATAAAAACATAAGATTTACCATAACTACCAATGGAACCTTGCTTACAGATGAGATTATTGATTATATTGATAAAAATATGGGTAATGTAGTATTAAGCATTGATGGTAGAGAAAAGGTTAATGATGCTGTTAGAGTACGAAAAGATGGAAGTGGTACTTATAAGGACATAATAGTAAAAATCACCAAAATGGTTGCTAAAAGAGATAAAAGTAAACAGTATTATCTAAGAGGAACTTTCACCAGTAAAAATTTAGATTTTTCTGAAGATGTATTAGCTTTAGCAAATCTAGGCTTTAAGGAAATATCAATTGAACCAGTGGTATTACCTAAAGGCAACCCATTAGCGCTTAAGGAAGAGTATTTACCTGAAATATTTAAGCAATATGACATAATTTATTCTGAGCTATTAGAAAGAAATAAAAATGGTGATAGCTTTAAGTTCTATCATTTCAATATAGATTTAAAGGGTGGTCCTTGCATATATAAAAGAATTTCAGGCTGTGGTGCAGGACATGAATATGTTTCAATAACGCCTAATGGAGATATATATCCTTGTCACCAATTTACAGGTGATCAAAAATTTAAAATGGGTAATATATTAGAAGAAGGTTTTGCCACAGACATGTCTAAGAAATTTAAAGAGGCTCACATTTATAATAAACCTAAATGCCTTGAATGTTGGGCTAGATTTTATTGTAGTGGAGGTTGCCAGGCTAATAATTACAATTTTAATGGTGATATTAATATACCCTATGAATTAGGTTGTAGTATGCAGAAAAAGAGGATTGAATGTGCAATCGCATTAAAATCACAGATTGATTTTTAGAATCCTTACCTTATATTGACTGTAAATCTTAAAAGATATATAATTTATTTTATGAATAATATACGAAGGGGGACAAAAATGAGATTAAAGAACACAATTATTTTCCTTATAATTGTTATGATAATTGGTGCAGTTGCATATATGGGCGCAGTTGGGCCTGTAATTGGAGATTTCAAAGTTGCTTCATTTAATGACAATATTAAAAAAGGACTTGATCTTAAAGGTGGAGTTTCAGTTTTAGAGGAAATTCAAGAAAAGAATTTAGCAGCTAGCGCAATGGATAGGACCATAGAGCTTTTAACTATGAGGATCAATCCTACGGGAGTTTCTGAAATCGTTGTAACAAAAGAAGGAAATAATAGAATCAGAATAGATATCCCTGGTCAGTATGACACAAAAGCCGTAATCGATAACATCGCAAAAAGCGGAAAGCTTGAATTTAGAGATCCTGATGGTAATGTTATATTATCTGGTTCTGATGTTAAAAAAGCTTCTGTATCAATTGGGGGAAGCACTAATACACCAATGGTTAATTTAGAAATGAACACTTCGGGAACCAAGAAATTTGCTGATGCAACAACTAAATTTCTAGGAAAAAACATAGGTATATATATGGATGAAACGCAGATATCTAATCCTACGGTTAATACTGCAATCATCGATGGTAGTGCCCAGATCGAAGGTGGAAATATGACCATGGCTGAGGCAACAAAACTTTCTAATATGATAAATTCAGGAGCATTGCCTGTTACTTTAAAAAATGTATCTGCAAATGTTGTGGGTCCAACTCTGGGTAAAAACGCATTGCCTGAAAGTTTAAAGGCAGGTATGGTGGCGATTATAGTAATTTTTGCTTTCATGCTTTTATATTATAGAATACCAGGACTAATAGCTAATGTGGCTTTGGCTTTCTTTATATTATTAGTTTTGATTGCTCTTTCTGTAATTCATGCAACCTTAACCTTATCTGGTATTGCAGGACTTATTTTGACAATAGGTATGGCGGTTGATGCTAATGTACTTATTTTTGAGAGAATTAAAGAAGAATTAAAATCAGGTAAATCTCCGAAATCTGCCATAGAAGCAGGTTTCCATAGAGCTCTTTCTTCAATATTAGATTCAAATATCACAACCATATTATCTGGAGTAGTTCTTTATATGCTAGGCTCTGGAACAGTAAAGGGTTTTGCTTTAACGCTTATAATCGGTGTTGCCTTGAGTATGATATCTGCAATAACCTTTACGAGATTTATGATGAAGCTTGCTGCTAATGCTGGTTGGTTTGATAATAAATGGGCCATAGGAACCTTTGGCGTCCATGATATTAGAAGGGGGCTGAAGTAATGCTAAAGATTATTGAAAAAACAAAGATATGGTTTGCTATATCTCTAACAATAATATTGATAGGCACAGTAATGTTTTTCATAAATGGTTTGAATTTTGCTATAGATTTTACTGGGGGTACTGTTGTAAAGGTAGATATGGGTAAGTCTTTTACAGAAGTACAAAAAAATGATGCGGTAGACACTATACTTAAGAAATATGATAAGGATATAATTGCTATTATATCAAAGGATCCCAGTAAGCCTGATGTTACAGTACTTGAGATAAAGGGAAGTTCAAGTAATCTAACAACTGAAAATACTAATGCTATGTTCTTAGAGCTAAAAACTAAATATAACTTAACTGATGCAGCCCTTCTATCTCAGGATACAATAGGTGCTACTGTAGGGAAGGAATTACGAGATAAGGCAATTATGGCTATAATACTAGCTTCAATAATTATACTTATATACATTGGAATTCGTTTTGAATTTAAATTCGCTACTGCTGCAATAATAGCCCTTCTTCATGACGTATTAATAACTATTGCAGTATATATAATTTTCAAAATACCTATTGATGCAGGGTTTATAGCAGCTATGCTAACAGTAATTGGATATTCAGTTAATGATACTATTGTTGTTTTCGATAGGATAAGAGAAAATCAAAAATTCATGAAAAAAGTTGATGTAAGTGAGCTAGCCAATGCAAGTGTAACTGAGACCTATACAAGATCTATATTTACGGTTTTAACAGTTGTAATTGCTTTGGTTTCAGTTCATATATTCGTTCCTGAAATGAAGAATTTTACCACACCTCTTATTGTAGGTATAGTTTCAGGTTGTTATTCTTCAATATATATAGCAAGTCCACTATGGGTTATATTTAAACATGCAGAAAAGAAGAAAAGACTTAAAACTAGAGTAAGGGCATAAATAGGGGGTTAACATGGATTTAAAAAAATCAATCAGAATAATTGAGGATTTCCCTAAAAAAGGTATAAGCTTTAAGGATATATCAACTTTAATATGGGATAAGGATGCTCTGAGATATACAGTAAATACCTTTGTAGAATATTTAAAAGATAAACGCATTGATATGATTGTAGGTCCAGAAGCTAGGGGCTTTATAGTTGGAGCTCCTGTGGCTTATGCCTTAGGTGTTGGCTTTGTTCCAGTTAGGAAGAAAGGAAAGCTACCATTTGAAACTATAAGTTTAGAATATGACCTTGAATATGGGTTTGATACCTTAGAGATCCAACGGGATTCTATTAAGCCAGGGATGAGGGTTGCCATTCTTGATGATTTATTAGCTACAGGAGGCACTATAATAACAGTGGCAAAACTTATTGAAGCAGTAGGCGGAGAGGTTGTTTCCATTGATTTTATAATAGAACTCACAGAGCTAAAGGGAAGAGATAAACTTTTACAGTACGATATGTTAAGTTTGGTAGAGTATCCAATCTAACTTTAAATTGCATATTTCTACAGGATACTATATAATATAATAAAACTAAGGCTGGTTATTTTAACCAGCCTTTGATTATAATTATATTAAAAGCAATAAATTTGCTATTTATACTATTTAGGAGAGACCTTATGTTAGAGGATTTTATTAAAAGAATTGAAAAAGTTAGTTCAAATATTGATAGAGATTTAATAATTAAGGCCTATAACTTTGCGGAAAAAGCCCATGAGAACCAAAAAAGAGAATCGGGAGATCCATATATAATACATCCAGTAGAGGTAGCTTGTATATTAGCAGAGATGGGACTCGATTCGAATACAATAGTTGCAGGATTACTTCATGATGTAATTGAAGATACTCATTTCACCTATGAGGATGTAACTAGAACTTTTAATGGGGAAGTAGCAAATTTAGTAGATGGTGTGACAAAGCTTGATGAAATTGAAGATAAGACAAGAGAAGAAGAGCAAGCTGATAATGTAAGAAAAATGCTTCTTGCAATGGCAAAAGATGCAAGAGTTATACTTATAAAACTGGCAGATAGACTTCACAATATGCGTACACTAAAGTATATGCCTGTTGAAAAACAAAGGGAGAAATCAAAGGAAACCTTTGATATATATGCTCCTTTAGCTCATAGATTAGGTATGTCTAAGCTAAAATGGGAATTAGAAGACTTGGCTTTTCGTTATACTAACCCAGAAGAGTATTATGATTTGGTGAAAAGTATTGCTGAAAAGAGAGTAGAAAGAGAAGCTTCTATAGACGAAATTATAGAAGAGCTACAAACTAATCTTCAAAAATCTGCAATTGACGCAGATATTGATGGTAGACCTAAACATTTTTATAGTATATATAGAAAAATGGTGAGCAAAAGCAAGTCTGTTGATCAGATATTTGATCTAACTGCAGTAAGAATTCTGGTAAAAAGTGTTAAGGATTGTTATGCTGCCCTTGGTATAGTTCATACCTTATATAAACCTATTCCAGGAAGATTTAAGGATTATATAGCCATGCCTAAGCCAAATATGTATCAATCTCTTCATTCAACTGTAATCAGTTCTAAGGGAAAACCTTTTGAGATTCAAATAAGAACTTTTGAGATGCATAAGACAGCTGAATATGGAATAGCTGCTCACTGGAAATATAAAGAGAAAGTTTCTGGTGAAGGAACAGAAAATAAATTTGATTTAAAGCTTTCTTGGCTACATGAGATTTTGGATTGGCAAAACCAAACCTCCGATGCAGAAGAATTTATGGAAGGCTTTAAAATTGATTTATTTTCCGATGAAATATTTGTTTTTACCCCTAAAGGCACAGTTATTAATCTACCAAATGAGTCAACACCTATAGATTTTGCTTATAAGATTCATACAGATATTGGTAATATGTGTATAGGAGCAAAGGTTAATGGCAAAATGCAACCTTTGGATTATAAACTTAAAACTGGTGAAATTGTTGATATACTTACTTCCTCGTCGCCTAAAGGTCCAAGTATAGATTGGATGAATATGGCTAAAAGTAATCAAGCAAGAAGTAAAATTAAAGCATGGTTTAAAAGAGCAAAAAGAGACGAAAATATAGATAAAGGCAAAGAACTTCTAGAAAAGGAAACAAAAAAGCAAGGCTACAATTTTGGAGAATTCACTAAAATGGAGCCCTTTACTGCATATATGAAAAAGTATAATTTTAATATAATTGATGATTTATTTGCAGCAGTTGGAGTTGGAGATATTATAGCTTCCTCCTTAGTCTCAAAGTTAAAGGATTTATATATAAGAACTAATAAGCAGGAAGTCGTTACTTTAAAGGATATAGAAGAGCAGATAAATAAGAAAACTAATAAGAATATAAAGGAAAAGGCATTAGGTGCAGGTATAATAGTAAAAGGCGCTAGCAATTTACTTGTAAGATATGCAAAATGTTGTAATCCTGTCCCAGGTGATTATATTATGGGGTATATAACCCAAGGTAGAGGTGTATCTATTCACAGAAAAGATTGTAAAAATATAGATAATCTGCTTACTGATTCGGCTAATAAGATTATTGAGGTTAGCTGGGGCGATTCAGATAGTGGAGATTATTTGGCCCAGATACAGATTAAAGCAGAGGATAGAGATGGTTTACTTACTGAAATAATGGAGATAATTTCGGAAACTAAGATACATCTAAATGCTATTAATGGAAAAACTTCTAAAAGCGGTATAGCGCAAATATCTCTAAAGGCAAAAATATCAAATATCGAGCAATTAAGAGATTTGATGAAAAAGATAAAAAAATTAGAAGGCGTTAACGAAGTATTTAGAACAAAGAATTAGTTATTGGAGGAAATTATGAAAGTAGAAAGATTGGTTTTAGGTGAATATGAAGCAAACTGTTATATCCTCTATGAGGAAGTTTCAAAAGAAGCAGTAATTATTGATCCAGGCGGAGAGGGTGATAAAATACTTAGCTTTTTAAACAAGAATAATTTAAAGCTTAATTATATTTTATTAACTCATGGTCATTTAGACCATACAGGGGCTATCATAGATGTGATTAATGAGTATGTTGTACCCATATATATTACTAGAGAGGATTATGAGATGATGGTATCGAGTAAGCCTATTTTTGGTGATATAAATGAAGAAGTAATAAGTAATATTAAATTTCTTCAGGATAAGGATAAGTATGCCTTGGGAGATTTAAATATAGAATGTATAAGTACCCCAGGGCATAGCCCTGGAGGTATGTGCTTTAAGCTAAACAATTATATTTTTACTGGTGATTCATTATTTAAGTCCTCCATAGGAAGAACAGATTTTCCAGGAGGGGACTATAATACTTTGATAAATAGCATAAAATCAAAGCTTTTTACTTTAGATAAAAACTTAATAGTATATCCAGGACATATGGATAGTACAACCATAGAAGCTGAAATAATGAATAATCCCTTTTTAAGATAGGTCATATTTATGATAAGGATAAAAATCAATGAGGAAAATCATAGGTATGATGCATACCAAATATTTAATTTATTTTATTTAAATTTAGACTTTACCTTTGTAGAGGATAAAGAAGATTTATCTTTAGAAATATATGAGGATGAATTAATTATTGTTAAGAAGAAATTTGAAAATTACATATTTAAATTTGACATTATCACTAGCAAAAAAGAAAATATAAAAAAAGGAATACTTATATATCTAGAAGCTGAAACAGGGTATAAGCCTCCATGGGGTACATTAGTTGGTATTAGACCGACTAAAATAGCTTTGTCTCTTTTAGAAAAAAATGAGAATGAGGAAGAAATATATTCCTATTATCAAAAACATTATAGAACTTCAAAGGAAAAAACAAGCTTATGTTTAAACATAGCAAAGAAAGAGCTTAAATTTTTAAATAGTGATAAAAATACTATAAGCTTATATATTCACATGCCTTTTTGCCCAAGTAGATGTAATTACTGCTCTTTTACGTCAAACCCCATTAAGGGTAATAAAATGGTTTCCCAATATTTAGAAGCCTTAGTGAAAGAGCTTCAAGCTATAAAAATTTTTATAACTCAAAAGAACTTAATCATAGAAAATGTTTATTTTGGTGGAGGAACTCCTACCTCCTTGGATATAAAAGATTTTAATTTTATTATGGAGGAGATATACAATAATTTTATCTATAAAGCTTCTATAAAGGAATTTAATGTTGAGTGTGGAAGACCAGATAGTATAGATAAAGAAAAGCTGAATTTGATGAAGGAGTTTGGGGTAAATAGAATTAGTATAAATCCTCAAACAATGAATGAGAAAACCTTAAAGTCCATAGGAAGAAATCATACACCAGAAGATATAATAAATAAATATTATTTAGCTAGAAGTATTGGTTTTGATAATATTAATATGGATATTATAATAGGATTACCAGGAGAAACTGAAGAGGAAATAACTCATACCTGTGAAGAACTATATAAATTAGCACCAGATAGTGTAACAGTGCATGGGATGTCAATTAAAAGGGCTTCTAAGCTTTATGAGGACTCCTTATATAATAAAATGGACGAATTACCAGAAGCTACTAAAAGCAATATGTATAATATAGCTGAAAAATTAGCTGATAGACTTGATATGACCCCTTACTATTTATATAGGCAAAAGAACACCTTTGGTAATGGTGAAAATGTTGGGTATTCTAAGAAATCAAAGGAAGGCATTTATAATATACAAATGATAGAAGATAGACAAACAATTATTGCAATAGGTGCAGATTCTGTTTCAAAGGTTGTTTACTTTGACAATAGATTGGATAGATTTAGTACTGTTAAGGATATTAAACAATATGTAAAAGAAATAGATGAAATTATAAAAAATAAAATAGAATTTTTATCAAAGCTTTAAAATTAGGAGGATAAAAAATGGCAGAAGCACTTATGGGACTTCAAAGAACAAATATGTGTGGTACCTTATCGGTTCATGATATAGATAAGGAAATAACAGTCATGGGATGGGTTCAAAGAAAAAGGAATTTAGGAGGGCTTATATTTATCGACTTAAGGGATAGATCAGGCTTACTCCAGATAGTTTTTGGTGAAAAAATTAATTCAGAAGCCTTTAATAAGGCGGATACAGTTAAAACAGAATTTTGCATTGCTATCACCGGCATTGTTGTAAAAAGGGAAGCTGTAAATACAAATATGATAACTGGAGAAGTAGAAATAAAAGGTACTTTAATCAAGATATTATCTCAATGCGAAACTCCTCCTATCTATATTAAAGAAAACTTGGATGCTTCAGAAAATATAAGATTAAAATATAGATATTTAGATCTTAGACGACCGGATATGCAAAAGATAATGTTTATAAGAAATGAGGCTTCAAAGGTAATACGGGATTATTTATATGAAAATGGTTTTATAGAGATGGAGACTCCAATACTCACTAAAAGTACTCCAGAAGGAGCAAGGGATTATTTAGTTCCTAGCAGGAATTATCAAGGGATGTTTTATGCCCTTCCCCAATCACCTCAAATATTCAAGCAACTGCTTATGGTATCAGGATTTGATAGGTACTACCAAATGGCTAAATGCTTTAGAGACGAAGATTTAAGAGCTAATAGGCAGCCTGAATTCACTCAGGTAGATATGGAAATGTCCTTTATAGAAGAAGAGGACATAATAAAAATAAATGAAGGCTTAATTAAGAAATTATTTAAAGAAATACTTAATGTGGAAGTTGAAACACCAATAAAAAGAATTACCTATAAGGAAGCAATGGATAAGTATGGTTCTGATAAACCAGATATTAGATTCAAAATGGAGATTACAGAAATTACTGATATAGTAAAGGAATCGAGCTTTAAAGTATTCACGGATGCAATAAGTAATGGTGGTACAATACGAGCTATAAAAATAGAAGGCTCCTCGGAGATGGGCAGAAAAGATTTTGATAGGTTAACAGAATTTGTTAAAGGATATAAGCTAAAGGGACTTGCATCTATAGCAATAAAGGAAGCAGAAATAAAGTCCACCATATCTAAATTTTTAAAGGAAGAAGAAATTTCAGCTATTATAGAAAAATTAGAGGGGAAGAAGGGGGACTTAATACTTATAGGGGCAGATAAAAATAAGGTTGTTCTGCAAGCATTAGGTGCTTTAAGACTAGAAATAGCTAAAAAGTTAAACCTTTTAGATAAGTTGGATTATAAGTTTGTATGGATAACTGAGTTCCCCTTACTATCTTATAATGAAGATGAAAATAGATTTCAAGCTGAGCATCATCCATTTACTATGCCTATGGATGAAGATTTAATATATTTAGAAACAGATCCAGGTAGAGTTAGGGCAAAGGCTTACGATATTGTATTAAATGGAGAAGAACTTGGTGGGGGAAGCATTAGAATACATGATAGTAAGCTTCAAGAAACGATGCTTGGTGTTATAGGACTTCCTATAGAAAAGGCGTGGGAAAGGTTTGGTTTTCTTTTAGATGCCTTAAAATATGGTCCACCTCCTCATGGTGGTTTAGCTTTTGGTTTTGATAGGCTTGTAATGTTTCTTGCAGGAACTGATAATATTAAAGATGTCATTGCCTTCCCTAAAAATCAAAATGCTTACTGTCCAATGTCAGAAGCACCAAATATAGTTGATGAGAATCAGCTTAGGGAATTAGGTATTGCAAAATTATAATTTAGAAAGGGGCTATTATGAATTTCGATAATTTAGAAAAAAGTGATGCACAAGTAGCAGATATCATTAGAAGAGAGACCCAGAGGCAAGAAAGTTTTATAGAACTTATTGCATCTGAAAACTTTACAAGCAAAGCGGTAATGGAAGCCATGGGATCACAACTAACAAATAAATATGCAGAAGGCTATCCGGGGAAAAGATATTATGGCGGATGCGAAATAGTAGATGAAGTAGAAGAAATTGCTAAAGCAAGACTTCTTAAAATTTTTGGTGGAGACCATGCTAATGTACAACCTCACTCAGGTTCTCAAGCAAATATGGCAGTATATTTTGGGGTGTTAAAACCAGGAGATACAGTTTTAGGCATGAATTTAAGCCATGGAGGACATCTAACTCACGGAAGTAGTGTGAACTTCTCAGGGAAATTATATAATTTTGTATCTTATGGAGTTAATAAGGAAACAGAAACCATTGATTATGAAGAGCTTTTAAAGATAGCAAAGGAAGTTAAACCTAAAATGATAGTTGCAGGAGCTAGTGCTTATCCTAGACTAATAGATTTTAAAAAGTTTAGGGATATCTGTGATGAAATTGGAGCATATTTAATGGTTGATATGGCACATATTGCAGGACTTGTTGCAGCTGGCCTTCATCCATCACCAGTACCTTATGCTGATTTTGTTACAACAACAACTCATAAAACTTTAAGAGGACCTAGAGGAGGAGCAATTATTTGTCTTGAAAAGTTTGGGAAGGATATAGATAAAGCTATTTTCCCAGGTATGCAGGGTGGACCTTTAATGCATGTAATTGCTGCTAAAGCAGTATGTTTTGGAGAAGTCTTAAAGGACGATTTTAAAGCCTATGCAGAGCAAATAGTAATAAATGCTGCATGCTTAGCAGATTCTTTGAAAAGTCATGGCTTTAGACTTATATCCGGAGGAACAGATAATCATCTGATGCTTTTAGATTTAACAGATAAAAATATAACTGGAAAGGATGCAGAAAAGTTACTAGATAGGGCCCATATAACTGTAAACAAAAACACAATTCCTTTTGAGACTTTAAGTCCTTTTGTAACAAGCGGAATAAGAATTGGAACTGCTGCAGTTACAACAAGAGGCTTTAAGGAAGAAGAAATGAAGGAAATAGGTAATCTTATAAACCAAGTAATAGAAGAGGGTGAGAGCTCTATTTTAGAGGTTCAAAGTAAGGTCTCAATAATATGTAATAAATACCCTATATATTAGCTCTAATAAGACATGCAATAAAATGCTTGTCTTATTAATACTAAAATGAGCAATAAATAAATAAAGATGGTGATAAAATGATAGAAAGATTGCAAAAATATATGGCTGAATGTGGTATAGCATCAAGACGAAAATGTGAAGAGATTATACAAGAGGGAAGAGTCAGCGTAAATTCTTTGCTTGTTAAGGAATTAGGTTTTAAAATTGACACTGAAAAAGATATAGTAAAACTAGATGATAAACAAATATATCAAGTTACAAATAAAGTATATATAGCATTAAATAAGCCTACAGGATATATATCCTCTGTATCCGACGATAAAGGAAGAAGCACTATTATTGATCTAGTAAATATTAAAGAGAGAATATTCCCAATTGGAAGGCTAGATTATGATAGCTCAGGGCTTATACTACTAACAAATGATGGGGATGTTTACAATGGCTTAATTCATCCAAGTGAAGAAATTAATAAGGTATATGAGGCACTAATTAAGGGTGTGCCAAGTATTGAGGAGATAGATAAATTTTCTGAAGGACTAGACATAGGAGACTATGTTACTGCAAAAGCAAAAATAGAGATAATAAAAAATAATGGGACAAATTCCATAGTTAGAATTATAATTCATGAAGGTAAAAACAGGCAAGTAAGAAGGATGTGCGAACAAATAAATCATGAAGTAATTGCACTCAAAAGGACAATGGTTGGGGATATAAAGCTTGGAGATCTAAAAGAAGGTAGTTTCAGATATTTAAGTACGTCAGAGATAAGTTATCTTAAGAAGTTATAGCATTATAAAATGAAAGACGTATTGTAAAATAATTCATTTAATGATAAACTGAAATAAATTATTCATTTAGATTTATTGCCGAAAGGATTGGATTATATGGAAAACACTAAACAAGATTTAATGAGGACAATACAGCTAAGATTTCCCAGATTGAGTAAGGGACAAAAGCTAATTGCAGAATTCATTTTAAAGCATTATGATAAGGCTGCATTTATGACGGCTGCAAAATTAGGAATAAGTGTGGGCGTTAGTGAATCTACCGTAGTCCGATTTGCCAATGAATTAGGTTTTTCCGGATATCCAACACTACAAAAGGCTCTCCAAGAATTAATAAAAAATAAATTAACCACTATACAAAGAATAGAGCTTTCCAGTGATTTTATAAGTGAAGAAAGCGCTTTAAAGGGAGTACTCAAATCAGATATGGAAAATATCCGATCTACTCTTGAAAAAATCAATCATAAAACCTTTGAAGATATAGTAAATACTATATTCAAAGCTAACAATATATATATTATCGGTCTTAGAAGTTCTACAGCCTTAGCTGATTTTCTAGGATTTTATTTAAGTTTAATATTAAATAACGTTAAAAACATAGGTCATGGTATGAGCGATATATTTGAACAGATGCTTAACTTAAAGGAAGGGGATCTTGTTATTGGCATAGGCTTTCCAAGATATGCTGTTAGAACAATAGAAGCTTTGAATTTCGCACATAGCCGTGGTGCTGAGGTGGTGGCTATAACTGATAGCTTATTATCCCCACTAGCAACCAAGGCTGATTACACTTTAATCGTTCAAAGTAATATGGCTTCCTTCGTTGATTCTCTAGTGGCACCTTTAAGTGTTATAAACGCTTTAATAATTGCAGTGGGCTTAAGAGAAAAGGATAAGATTCAAACAACCTTTACAGAGCTTGAAAGCATATGGCAGGAATATCAAGTATATTCTTATAAAGAAAAAGAAGAATAACTAGAATAAGTATTTTATTATATATAGAAATTGGAGATTTTTTATGTCAAAGGTAATTGTTATTGGTGGTGGACCTGCAGGAATGATGGCTGCAATTTCAGCAGCTCAAAAACATCAGGTTGTACTTATTGAAAAAAACGAAAAGCTTGGTAAAAAGCTTTACATAACTGGTAAAGGTAGATGCAATGTAACAAGTTCTAAGGAGATTAACGAATTTTTCAATTTTATATCCTCTAATCCTAGCTTTTTATATAGTTCTTTTTATGGCTTTACAAACCAAGATTTAATGAATTTTTTTGAGGAAAAGGATTTGGAATTAAAGGTTGAAAGAGGAGATAGAGTATTCCCAAAATCAGATAAATCCTCTGATATTATTTATACCTTAAATAAAGAATTACAGAGCAGGAACGTAGATATACATCTAAATTCAAAGGTTGAAGATATAATTGCTCCAAATAATAGAATTACTAAAGTAAAGCTTAGTGATAATAGTTTTATAGAAGCAGACTATTACATATTAGCAACTGGTGGGTTATCATATCCACAAACTGGATCCTCTGGTGATGGTTATAAGTTTTCAAAAAAGCTTGGGCACAAAATAGTTAGTCCGCATCCTGGATTAATTCCTATGGAAACTGTTGAAGAATGGCCAAAAACACTTCAGGGTTTATCGCTTAAAAATAGTGTATTGAAAATAAAAAATGAAAATGGAAAAATTATGTATGAGGAAATGGGAGAACTTTTATTTACTCATTTTGGAATATCGGGCCCATTAGTTTTAACGGCTTCGAGTAAGCTTGATGAAAAGAATGCTAAAGTGGCTTCAATAGATTTAAAACCTGCTTTAAGTTATGAAGAGTTAGACAAAAGAATTCAAAGGGATTTCATGTTAAATTTAAATAAATCCTTTAAGAATTCCTTGGATGACATCCTTCCACAAAAACTGATAAATGTAATAATAGGAAAAGCTGGTATTGATGAAAATAAAAAGGTTAATCTTATCACAAAAGAAGAAAGAAAAAGCATTGTAGAGGCTTTAAAGAATTTAGAGATGCACATAAAAGGATATAGACCAATAGGAGAAGCAATCATAACAAAGGGAGGGATAAGCACAAAGGAGGTGGATCCATCTACTATGAAGTCTAAGCTTATTGAAAACCTATATTTTGCAGGTGAAATCCTTGATGTTGATGGAGAAACGGGTGGCTTTAATCTGCAAATTGCCTTCTCCACAGGTCATCTTGCAGGAGAGCTAAACATTAAGTAATATATAAGATAAATAAAGGGTTTATATAATTTTTATAGAATTAGTAATAAGTTAGTTTAGGTTAATATAACAATTCCACAACCTGAGGTGATATAATTGTGAAAGTTTTTTTAGCGGCAAATGCTGGTTTTTGTTTTGGAGTAAAACGGGCAGTAGATATTAGCATAAAAACAAGAGAAATTCATGGAAAAGATATATACACACTAGGTCCATTAATACATAATAAAGATGTGGTAGAATTTTTAAAGGATAAAGGAATATTTGCCATTGAAATTAATGAAGTGGACAAACTTAATGAAAATGATATTATAATAATAAGATCTCATGGTATTTCCCCAGAGGTTTTAGAGCACCTTATTGCTCATAAGCTAAAAATCATAGATGCTACATGTCCTTATGTTACAAATATACAATTAAAGGTTAAAAAGTACTATGAACTTGGCTACCAAATAATTATTGTTGGGGATAAGGAACATCCTGAAGTTGTTGGAATAAATGGTTTTTGCCAAAATAAGGCTATTATTGCTAAAAGTGGAGAGGATATTGGTTCCCTTACACAAAGAGTATGCGTAGTATCTCAAACAACTGAAAAGGAATCTAATTTTATTTCCGTATTAGAGGCAGTTATAAGAGTGTGTAAAGAAATATGCTCTTTTAATACAATTTGTACAGCAACAAAGGTTAGACAATTCGCTGCGGAGAATATTTCTAAAAAAGTTGACATGATGCTAGTAATAGGAGGTAAGAATAGTTCAAATACCAGTAAGCTATATGAAATATGTAAAACCAATTGTAAAAATACATTTCATATTGAAAATGCTGGAGAAATTCCGATTAACTTATTAAATAACATACAAAACATTGGTGTAACAGCTGGAGCTTCTACACCAGAGTGGATTATAAAGGAGACAATTAAAAAAATGGATAATAATGAAGAAGTAGAAATGAATGAGCAATTAGCTTTTATGGACAAAAACAGTAATAAAATAGCTGTAGGTGATGTTTTAAAAGGAGAAATAGTATCATTAAATGATAAGGAAGCCTTTGTAAACATTAATTATAAGGCAGATGGACTTTTACCAATAGGTGAAGTAGCTTATAACGATGAAGAATCTTTAAATGATATCTTTAAAATAGGAGATGTTGTACAAGTAAAGGTTATAAGTAGAAAAAATGAGGACGGATATGTTGTATTATCAAGAAAAGAATTAGAAAGAGAAGGGACTCTTGATATTATTAAGGATGCCTTTGAAAAGAAGGAAATATTAAATGTAACCGTTAAAGAAAATGTTAAAGGTGGTTTAGTAGCTAGCTACAAGGGGGTTAGAATATTTATTCCAGCTTCTCATTTAGAGCTATTTAGGGTTGATAATTTAAACGACTATATGGGTAAGGAATTAGACATAAATATAATCGAATTTGTGCAAGATAGAAGATCTACTAAAATTGTAGGTTCAAGAAGGGATATTTTAAAGGAAGAGCATGCAGAGGTTGAAAATGCTGCAATAGTTAATTTGGAGATTGGTCAAATAGTTGAAGGCAAGGTTATGAGACTCACAAGTTTTGGAGCTTTTGTAAATATCTTGGGAATTGATGGACTACTTCATGTTTCTGAAATATCTTGGGGAAGAGTTAACAAGCCTTCAGAAGTATTAACTGAAGGAGATATAATAAAGGTATATGTATTGGAAGTAGATAAAGAAAAGAAAAAGATTTCTTTAAGCATTAAAAAGCTTCAAGAGGATCCTTGGAATAATGTTATAGATAAATATCCAGTGGATACAGTGGTTTTAGGAAAGGTTGTTAGATTTGCTAATTTCGGAGCCTTCATAGAATTAGAGCCAGGAGTGGATGCGTTGGTTCATATATCACAGATTAGCCATAAGCATATCAATAAACCAAGTGAAGTTTTAGTTATAGGACAAATGGTAAAAGCAAAAATTTTAGAAGTAAATAATGAAACAAAAAAAATAGCCCTCAGCATAAAAGAGGTTGAAGAAGTTTAAATATTTAGGGATACTCTAGTAATAGATGTGTCCCTTTGTCATTAATTTCATATATCAGAAATATACTTTAGAAGTATTATTTTGAAGAGGTATATATGGAATCAGATATTTATAATAAATTACGCAGTAGAAGTTTGAGTGTAAAAGAGAAAAAAGAAATAGAAAAAGTTATTTTAGAGTATGACATAAAGGTTTTAGATATATGTTATATAAGTGGCTATTATATAATAAAAGATGCAGAGGGTAAAACTTTTAAACTTAGTAGAATTAAACATGGCTTAGATAAAACTAAAGCAAGTTTTATTATATCAGATAAGCTAATGACAGCTGGCTTCAACAATTTTATCTGTTATTATAAAACAAAAAAAGATAAACTCTTTGTTAAATCGAAAGAAACTTTATATTTTGTAACAAATTATAAAGAAAATAAGGCTATAGATTATAATAGTGAAGACTTCGAAAAAATATTTTCCTTGGTGGCAAGATTTCACTACCTTTCAACAATAATTATGAAAGAAAACATAAGAATTAAGGATAAGTCAACTAATTGGTATGTAGAATTTGACAAGAGATTTAAAATGCTTTTGTATATAAAGAAAATAGTAAATAACAAAAGAAATCTTGATGCTTTTGATGAACTATATATTAATACTTTAGATAGTGCTAGAGCATTTGGACTTAAAGCTATAGAATTGTTACAAGACTCAGATCTTGTGCTTAAAGATTCGGTAAAGGTTATCGAACTTTCTACTTCCTGTTTTAAGAGAATATGTAAAAGTGACGAATATTTTATTGATGGCATAGAAAAGCTCCGAAAAAATTACAAGCTTTGGGATATAGCCAGAATAATAAGAAAGACTATGTTCATTAGCAATTTCCATTGGGATTTTCTGTATGCTAAAACTTTTCTTGAAGCATATTCTTTAGAAAATAAACTATCTAAGGATGAACTAAAAATTATACTTGCCTTTATAATTTTCCCAAAGGATTTTTGGAAGTTAGGGTATAATAAATATATAAAACATGTAGAAATAGAGGAAAATAATTATATTCATAAACTTAATAAAATAGTAAAGTACTTAGTTGAGGAAGAAGCATTTATAAATAACTTTTCACAATATATACTTGATAAGGATTGATTTGACGAGAGCATATTTAAGATTTATACTATGACTATATTATTTGGTAATTTAAGAGGATATTTATGTATAGTTTATCTAATATAAAAGGAAATATTCAGATCATTAAAGAGTTTAATACAGGTAGAACTAATTTTAATCCAATGAACAAGGATTTGTTTTCAATATATAATGATTATAATTTTATTAAGAAAATAATTCTTAGGAAGCAAGTAAGCCTATTATTATATGGCAATATACCTATTGGGTATATTTGGAGCGAAAGAATTAGTAGAAAAGAATATAAAATAAACTCCATGTATGTTAGTTCTCTAAATCCTGAAGAAGGGTATAGATACTTATTAAACAGTTTCAAATATTTAAATAAAATAAATTATAATTGTGAACTTAATAATTATAATTATACTATTTTAAAAAATCTAAATTTTAAAAGATTAGATGGTACTTTAAGAATGTGTTTAGACATTGATGAAGTGATACCTTATACTATTGATAGAGCTAATATTGAACCCTTTGAAAAAAATAAGGATCAAGAATTAAGATGCTCAATTCAAAACTCAATATTTCATAATATGGATAGAACACCCTTAAGTGTTGAGGATATAATTAGTGATTTAATTCAAGATTATTATATAGAAGCAGGGGGTTTGTTCATTAAAAACGGCCAAGAATATGTTGGCTATGGCCAGCTTATAAAGGATGAAGAAGTAGCTTTAATTGTTAATTTTGGTATTATTGATAAGTTCAGAAAAAATGGATTTGGTAAAATGCTATTGTATAACCTTATTAAAACGGCTAAGCAGTTAGGTTATACCAAGGTTTTTATAAAATTAAACTCAAACAACACACCAGCTTATAATCTGTATAAAAGTGTGGGCTTTAAAATTAGCAAACAAAATTATAATTTCCAACTTTATAAAATATAAATAATAGCTATAAAAGAGAAATTCTTTAAAAAGTATTTCTCTTTTAATTAGGTTGGAAGACATACTTTCAATAAAAGGAGTGTTTAATTTTTGAATAATACTAAGGAAAAACAATTTTATTGTATAGAGACCTGGGGATGCCAGATGAACGAGGAAGATTCAGAAAAGCTATCAGGAATGCTTAAAAACATAGGATATTTGAGTACTAAGGCAAGAGATGAAGCTAGCATTATTATTTTTAATACCTGTTGTGTAAGAGAAAATGCAGAGCTTAAAGTATATGGCAATTTAGGAGAACTAAAAGCTTTAAAGAAAAAAAATCCTAAGTTAATAATTGCAGTTTGTGGGTGTATGATGCAACAAAAAGGTATGGCAGAAAACATTATTAAAAAGTTTCCCTTTGTAGATATAATCTTTGGTACTCATAATTCTTATAAATTTCCAGAATATTTAAATCAAGTATTGCAAACTAACAATTCAGTTATTGAAGTTTCAGATAAAGAGCAAGGTATTGTTGAAGGTTTACCTGTGGACAGACTAAGCTCCTTAAAGGCTTTTGTAACCATAATGTATGGCTGCGATAATTATTGCACTTACTGCGTTGTTCCCTTCGTACGAGGGCGTGAACGCAGTAGAAAGCCTATTGATATAGAAAATGAAATAAAACATTTAATAGCAAAGGGCTATAAGGAAATAACTTTGCTTGGTCAAAACGTAAACTCCTATGGCAGAAATTTGGAAGAGAAAATAAATTTTGCCGGACTACTTTATAGATTAGATAAAATAGAGGGGCTTGAAAGAATAAGATTTATGACCTCTCATCCTAAGGATCTCTCTGATGATATTATACAGGCTGTTTTAGAGCTTAAAAAGGTATGTGAGCATATACATATACCTGTTCAATCTGGCTCTACAAGTTTATTGAAAAAAATGAATAGGAAATATACCAGAGAGGATTATTTAAGTTTGGTCTCGAAAATCAAGAAATCTATAGCTGAGGTCTCAATAACTACAGATATAATTGTAGGGTTTCCAGGGGAAACTGAGGAAGATTTTCTTGATACTTTATCCTTAATTAAAGAAGTTGGCTTTGATTCTGCCTTTACTTTTATTTATTCTAGAAGAAAGGGCACCCCGGCGGATGAAATGGAAGATCAGATATCAGATGAAGTAAAGCATGAACGATTTCAAAGATTAGTAAAGGTTATAAATGAATCCTCAATTAATAAAAACAAAGCTTATCTTGGAAAAAATGTAGAAGTACTAGTTGAAGGAATAAGTAAACATAACAAAGAAGTATATACTGGAAAAACTAGGACTGGAAAGATTGTAAATGTAAATAACAAAGAAGATGTTACAGGCAAAATAATAAACGTTAAAATAACGGAGGCTTTTTCCTTCTCTTTAAATGGGGAAGCCTTGTAATCAAACATTATAAAGGATGTGTTAAGATGGCTCTGACACCAATGATGAATCAATATTTTCAAATAAAGGATAGCTATAAGGACTGTATAGTTTTTTTTAGACTTGGAGATTTTTATGAGATGTTTTATGAGGATGCAGAGCTTGCATCTAAAGAACTTGAACTCGTTTTAACGGGACGAGACTGTGGCTTAGAAAAGAAAGCACCTATGTGTGGTATCCCTTATCATGCTGCAAGTACTTATGTAGGAAGACTTATTAATAAGGGCTATAAGGTAGCTATTTGTGAGCAAATGGAGGATCCTCAATTTGCTAAGGGAATAGTTAAAAGAGATATAGTGAAGATATATACTCCAGGTACATATAATGAAGGAGTATTTTTGGAAGAAAACAAAAATAATTATATAATGAGCCTTTATAGCGAAAATAATCAATGTGGTATATGCTTTGCGGATATTTCCACTGGCGAATTATTAGGTACCAATATTTATGTTGATACTGTTTCCATACTAGATGAAATATCTAAGTTTAATCCTAGTGAGATTGTAATTGAAGATAACTTTTCTAAAAGCGGAATAATAGCTAGCATAAATGAAAGATTTAATATACATTTTACAATTCGACCTAAGGAATTTTATAATAAAAATATTGGATCAAACTTTAGCAAATTTGATAATTTTAATACTGACAGCTATGAAAAAGCTTTTCTTGCTTCTTGTAATGGTTTATTAAATTATATTGAGGAAACTCAAAGAATCGTTTTAACTAACATATTTAAAATAGATTATTATAATATCACAGATTATTTAACTATAGATATTAATTCAAGAAGAAATTTAGAGCTAACGGAGACCATAAGAGATAAATCTAAGAAAGGGTCACTGCTATGGGTTATTGATAAAACTGTTACTTCTATGGGGGGCAGAGAGCTCAGAAGATGGATAGAACAGCCTCTAATCCATAAAGAAAGTATAAATAAAAGGTTAGATGCAATTGAAGAGCTATTAAATAATGTAAATTGTATGGAAGACTTAAAGGAAGACTTAAAGGAAGTATATGATATAGAAAGAATTTGTGGGAAAATATCCTCTAAAAGTGTTAATGCAAAAGAACTTATTGCCTTGAAGAGCTCAATCTCTAAACTGCCAAACATAAAAGAACATCTATTTACTTTAAATAGTAGCCTGTTTAAAGATATAAAGGATAATTTTGATACACTTAAAGATTTATATGATATTTTGGAAAATTCAATAATGGATAGTCCCTTATTGTCTATAAAAGACGGCAATATCATTAAGGAAGGCTATAATGGAGAGATAGATGAATTAAGACAGGCTAAGGCCCATGGTAAAGAATGGATTGCAAATATGGAGAATTCTGAAAGAGAATTTACAGGTATTAAATCCTTGAAGGTAGGATATAATAGGGTGTTTGGCTATTATATTGAAATAACTAATGCTAATTCCGGAAACATTCCGGAGGGAAGATATACTAGAAAACAAACCTTATCGAATGCGGAAAGATTTATAACTAAGGAATTAAAAGAAATTGAAGATAAAATACTGGGAGCAGAGGACAGGCTATCTATTATTGAATATGATATATTTACTCAAATAAGAGACACTGTAGAAGGGCAGATAATACAGATTAAAGAGGCAGCAACTGTACTTGCTAAAATTGATAGCATGCTTTCTTTAGCCACGGTAGCAAGAGAAAATAATTATTGTAAGCCGGTATTTTTTGATGATGGAGTTATCAAAATTAAAGATGGAAGACATCCAGTGGTAGAAAAGGTTTTAAAGAGTGGAAGTTTTGTAGCTAATGATATTTATATAAATATGGAGGATGAGAAATTTCTGCTAATAACCGGCCCTAATATGGCAGGTAAATCTACTTTTATGAGGCAAGTAGCTTTAATTATTCTTATGGCTCAAATGGGAAGCTTCGTTCCAGCGTCCAAGGCAGAGCTTTCAGTGTGCGACAAAATATTTACAAGAATAGGTGCCTCAGATGATTTAGCTGCGGGTAAGAGTACCTTCATGGTAGAAATGTGGGAGGTATCAAATATATTAAAAAATGCTACAAATAAAAGCTTAATATTGCTTGATGAGGTTGGAAGAGGGACAAGCACTTACGATGGATTAAGTATTGCATGGTCTGTTATTGAATATATATGCAGTTCTAATAGTTTATCCTGTAAAACCTTATTTGCGACTCATTACCATGAACTAGTCCGATTAGAAGGGGTAATTAAAGGAGTAAAAAATTATTCTGTGGCTGTTAAGAGGATAGGGGGAGAGATTGCTTTTTTAAGAAAAATTGTTGAAGGTGGAGCAGATGAATCCTATGGTATTGAAGTTGCTAAGCTAGCCGGACTTCCAAGTGAACTGATTGTTCGAGCAAAGGAAATATTATTAAGTCTTGAAAATAAGGACAATAAATTGATAAAGAACAAATTAAAGGAAGAAGTAAAGTCTAAGGATGAAAAACAATTAGATATATCGGATTTAGAAAGAGAAAATTTCATTAAGGATATTTCCAAGCTTGATATATTAAATATGACCCCAATTGGAAGTATGAATAAAATGAACGAATTAATAAAAGGGGCTAAAAGTATAACTTAAGGCTTACCTATAAATACTAATAATAGAAGGTGAAAATTTGAGTAGGATTAATATTTTAGATGAAAATACTGCAAATAAGATAGCAGCAGGGGAGGTTGTTGAAAGGCCTGCCTCAGTTATTAAAGAATTAATTGAAAATAGTATTGATGCTCAATCTAAAGATATAACAATTGAGATTGAAGAGGGAGGGCAACAATTAATAAGAATAATTGATAATGGTGAAGGCATTCATCCGGAGGATATAGAAAGGGCTTTTCTTTCCCATGCAACCAGTAAAATTGAAGGGATCGAAGATATATTTAAAATAAAAACCTTAGGTTTTAGAGGGGAAGCCCTAGCAAGTATAGCCGCAGTTTCTAGGGTTATATTAAAAAGTAGAGTAAAGGAATTCGATTTTGGCAAGGAAGTTTCCTACACAGGAGGACATCTTGATTATATTAAGGACGTAGGGGCTAACATTGGAACTACAATTGAGGTATTTGATCTATTTTATAATGTTCCTGCCAGGAGAAAATTCTTAAAATCTACCCAAAGGGAAGCAGGATTAATTTCTGAAATCGTAAGTAAAATTGCTATAGCAAACTCTAAAATTGCCTTTAAATTATTTAATAATTCTAAAAGAGTGATTAATACCTTCAGCTCGCCGGATACCTTAAATGTGATAAGAGATTTATTTAATAAGGAAACCTGTGATGATTTAATAGAAATCGAAAGCCACGGGGATACAATGTCTGTTTATGGATATATAGGCAATGAAAACCTATCAAGGGGTAGTAGAAATAATCAAAATATTTATATAAATGGCAGGTATATTAAAAGTAAGCTTATAACTGCTGCTTGTGAAAAAGCTTTTAAATCCTTTATAACAATAAATAAATTTCCTTTTTTCATTATATTTATTGATATATATCCTGAACTTATTGATGTAAATGTACATCCAGCAAAAACAGAAGTTAAGTTTAATGATGATAGAGAAATATTTAAAATGGTATTTGATTCAGTTCATAAAGCTTTAAGAAACTTTTTAGAGGGAAGTTTTGTCATAGAAGAAGAAAAAAGCTTTGGGGAAGGTTCTTCTTATGAAGAAAGAGAGAAACCTCACGAGAAGATGGCCTATCAGCTGCCTATAGATTTTAAAAAAGAAGTTTCGGGTACATATCTTAGTGAAGAAGAAAAAGGTATCGAACATAAAGAATTGGAAATGACTCAAGCAACCTATATAAGGGAAGAAAGTCTAAGTAAGCTTCCAGCTTTAAAGATACTAGGACAATTTAATAGTACCTATATTATTGCAGAAGCTAAAGAAGAACTATTTTTAATTGATCAGCATGCTGCTCATGAAAAAGTGTTATTTGAAAAATATATGGGGGAAATAGAAAACAATGTAGTGATATCTCAAATTCTATTAATACCAAAAATAATAGAGCTTTCTTTAGAGAATTTTTATATTTATAAAGAAAATGAAGATATTTACAAAAGAACTGGATTTAATATTGAGGTATTTGGTGAAAATACAGTTAATATAAGAGAAGTTCCAATAATACTTGGGAAACCCAATTTAATATCCCTTTTCCAGGATATATTAGATGATTTAAAGAATATGGGCAGGGGTAAAACCACAGATATTATTTATGGAAATATAGCAAGAAAAGCTTGTAGAGCGGCAGTTAAAGCCATGGATGCTTTAAGCTTATCGGAAATGGATTCCCTAATAATTGATTTAGGCAATCTTAGGGACCCTTTTACATGTCCTCATGGGAGACCAACTATTATAAAATTAACTCTTAACGAAATTGAAAAGAGGTTCAAAAGAATATAGATATGAAGAATAAAAAATTAATTATTATATCCGGTCCTACTGCTGTTGGGAAAACAAATATTTCAATTAAGTTAGCTCAAAGACTTAAAGGGGAGATTATCTCAGCAGATTCTATGCAAATATATAAACATATGAATATAGGAAGTGCAAAAATATCAAGTAGCGAGATGGAAGGTATTCCACATCATTTAATCGATATTATAGAGCCAGACGTTTCCTTTAGCGCGGCTGAGTTTAAAACTTTAGCTAAAATTAAAATGGAGGAAATGTGGGAGATAGGGAAACTTCCTATATTGGTGGGAGGAACAGGTTTATATATAAATTCCTTAATATGCGATTATGATTTTGCATCAATAAATAAAGATCAAGATTATAGAAATAGTTTAGAGGAACTTCTTAAAACTGAAGGAGCAGAGTATCTACATTCTAAATTGAAGGAAGTTGATAGTTACTCCTTCGAAAAATTATACCCTAGCGATGTGAAGAGGGTAATAAGGGCATTAGAAGTTTATAAGCTTACTGGTAAAACTATTAATGAATTCAAGGAAGAAAATAAAAAAAAGCCTCTAGACTTTGAATTTAAATATTTTGTATTGACTATGAATAGAAATGATTTGTATAATAAAATAAACGATAGAGTTGAAGACATGTTAAAAAAGGGTTTATTAGATGAGGTTTCAACTTTAAAGGCACAAGGTTATAATATTTCAACGCAATCTATGAAAGGGATTGGCTATAAGGAGCTCTTGGATTATTTAGATGGGCACATAAGCTACTATCTGGCAGTAGAAAAGATAAAACAGGGAAGCAGAAATTATGCAAAAAGGCAATTAACCTGGTTTCGAAAGGAACAAGATGCTATTTGGATAGATAAAGAACAATTTAATACGGAAGAAGAAATTGTAGATTTTATAATAAATACTTATCAAAATAATAATAGTGTGGAAGGTGATTGCTATGAATAAATTAACAAATAATTTACAGGATATTTTTCTAAATAATGCTAGAAAAAATAAAATTCCAGTAATTATCCATTTAACAAACGGTTTTCAAATTAAAGGTTTTGTTACTGGGTTTGACAATTTTATTGTGCTTTTTGATTGTGAAGGTAAACAAATGATGGTATATAAACATGCTATGTCTACCATTACGCCATCTAAACAAATACTATTTACCGATAAACTCGATGAATATATAGAAGAGCTATAACTTAAAAATAATAAGGGACTAAAATAACACATCTTAAGATGTGTTATTTTAGTGAGTTTTTTTGGTACTGTACTAGTTGCAAGCGTATATTATTTTATAAAACAGAAGAGGAGTATTATGAATAAAATTACTGAAGAATTGTTAATAAATAAATATAAAATAGATAAGGATACTATTTCACATTATAATGAAGCTAAAGTTTCAATCAGTGATGAAATCAAGAAATATGATGAAATAAAGGAATATAATCAATTAAAGGTACTAAGAGCCTTCCAAGAGGAAAGAATCAGCGACAGCCACTTTACGAACTCTACAGGCTATGGTTACGGTGACATCGGAAGAGATGCTTTAGATAGAGTTTATAGCAGAATTTTTAATTGCGAAAGTGCTCTAGTCAGACCACATTTTGTTAATGGAACCCACGCTATTGGAGCAGCACTTTTGGGAAATCTAAGGCCTGGAGATACACTACTTACAATTTGTGGAACCCCCTATGATACCCTTCATAATATAATTGGTATTAATTCTGATAAAAACATGGGTTCTTTAAAGGATTATGGAATAAAGTATAAACAAATAGATTTAAAAGATGGAATTGTGGATATAGAAGAGGTTATAAAAACTTTAAAATCGGATTTATCTATAAGCATGGTTCATATTCAAAGATCAACCGGTTATGGTTGGAGAAAAGCCTTACTAATTGAGGATATTAAAGTTATTATAGAAAAGGTTAAGGAAGCTCGAGATGTAATATGCTTTGTTGATAATTGTTATGGGGAATTTGTTGATTACCTAGAACCAACGGATGTTGGAGCAGATTTAATTGCAGGCTCTTTGATTAAAAACATAGGAGGGGGAATCGCTCCAACTGGTGGGTATATAGCAGGAAAAGAAAAGTATGTAACCAATGCAGCCTATAGGTTAACTGTACCTGGAATAGGTGGGGAATGTGGTTCAACCTTTGGTGTTATGAGATTATTATTCCAAGGCTTATTTTTAGCACCTCATGTTACAATTGAAGCATTAAAAGGGGCAATATTTTGTTCTAAGCTAATGGAAGATGCAGGCTTTGAAGTACTACCTAAATATAATGATAAAAGAAGCGATATTATACAGGCTATAAAATTTAATGATAAGGAAAAGCTTATAAACTTTTGTAAGGGTATTCAAATGGCTTCCCCAATAGATTCCTTTGCCACCTGCGAGCCTTGGGATATGCCAGGGTATACAGATAAAATAATAATGGCAGCTGGAGCCTTTATACAAGGGGCTTCAATTGAATTATCAGCAGATGCGCCTATAAGAGAGCCTTATATAGCGTATCTTCAAGGAGGACTAACCTTTGAGCATTCCTCAATAGGTGTATTAATTGCACTTCATACAATAACTGGTTAAGTTAAGAGCTGATTGGGGAATTTTTTTAACAGACAGGCTAGAAATTGGTGATCTCATCACCAATTTCTAGCCTGTCTGTTTTAGCTTACATTAATTTTGTAAAACTTGTGGTAGGAGGTAAGAATATTATGAATTTAGTGTATTTTTTATTATTTTCACAATAACTATTGGACATATTATTACCAATGTAATTATATCTATTATTAATAATATGCTAAATAAGTTACTAAAATTTGATAAAACGGATAGGATAACCGTGACTATACTTAAAATCAGGATAACTATAGTGTACTTTTTCAAGAAATCATTAAATTGTAGTTTGCTTGATTTACTATTACTCAAAGAGATACCTCCTTTTGAAATATAGATGTTTAGGTTTAACACAAAGCTTCCATGTCCTGTTTGTTATATATACTCTCACAATAAACAACTGGGGATATTATCAATGTTAGATTAGTTATTCATTATATAAACCATGTTATTAATAGTGCTTCTTAAACAAGACGAACAATTAAAAAATCTTATCCATCATACTACCGATTTTCATTTGCCTTTTGTCAACCATGGGTTGCACTTAATGTTTAGCACCCTAATAAATAACAATATTTAAAGATTTAGTTATTATATTAAATCTTCACTAATTAAATAGAAAAAGCTAGAAATTGTTGGCATGTTACCTTTACAATTTCTAGCTTGCCTACTTTTAATTACTAGCTTTTCTGAAAGAAAGGGTAGCAAAACTGTTAATTCTTAACCCTTATTCTTAAGTTTTGAACTATTTAATATAGTTTCTAAATATACCAACTAATTTACCAATGACCTTGCAATCAGGAACAATTATAGGCTCCATGGTGCTGTTTTCTGGTTGGAGTCTTACATGACCCTCTTCAACAAAAATCCTCTTTAAAGTAACGTCATTACCAATTAATGCAACGACGATTTGCCCATTAGGAGCAGTATCACATTTTTCTATTATAGCTAGATCTCCATTAAGAATTCCTGCGTCAATCATACTTTCCCCAGATACGTTCAATATAAATAAATCATTGTTACTTCTAAGGAAGTTAACAGGTATGGAAAATGTATCTTCAATATTTTCCACAGCCAATATTGGTAGTCCCGCCGTAATCTTACCGATGACAGGAATATTTAATAGTTCACTATTCATAATTTTTTCTTTAAGTAATTCTATAGCTCTTGGCTTAGTAGGATCCCTACGTATAAATCCTCTCTTTTCTAGCCTAAGCAAATGTCCGTGTACGGTAGAAGTTGACCTTAAATTAACAGCATCGCAAATTTCTCTAACAGAAGGGGGATATCCTTTTTCATAAAGTTTTTTCTTAATAAATTCATAGATTTCCATCTGTTTATCTTTTTTTTGCTCCAATAAAAACACCTCTCTAATAAAAAAATTATATCATAGGTTTAATCAAAAATCAAACCTATGTTCTTTATTATTGCCATGAATATTTAAAATATACATTATTCTTCATTTAATGGATTTAATTTAACAGCTTCCCTTAATTGCTCATCATCTAAATGAGTATATATTTGAGTTGTGGCTATACTTTCATGACCTAGTATCCGTTGAAGAGCCCTAATATCAACTTTGCCATACTTATACATCAAGGTTGCTGCAGTATGACGTAATTTATGAGGAGAATACTTATCATTAGTAAGACCAGCTTTTGCTAAATATTTTTCAACTATTAGTTCAACTGTTCTTTTATTAATCCTTTTATATTGGCGGCTTAAAAAAAGGGGATCCTTATCCAAAATTTTATTATCATCAAGATTAGCTCTTACTGCTAAATAGTTATTTAAGGCCTTTATACAGGAACTATTTAGATAAAGTACTCTTTCTTTATCTCCTTTACCTAGGACGGTTATGGTATCTGCTTTAATTTTACTGATATTTATTCCACATAGCTCGGATAGTCTCATTCCACAGTTTAGAAAAAATGTTATTATACAAAAATCTCTTTCGCTGTTTTCCCCCTCCACAGAATTTAATAAGCTTTTACTTTCCTCTAAGGTAAGATATATTGGATTAGCTTTTCTGATTTTAGGAGATTCAAGTTCAGCAGCCGGATTAAGATCTATAAGCTTAACTTTATTATGTAGAAATTTGAAATAAGATTTAAGCGCTGCTATCTTTCTAGCCTTAGCATAGGTACCATTACCACGATAGTTTTCTGCAAAGGAAATATATGAATAAAGGTCATTTAATGTAACATTTTTGATTAAATCTATATTTACATTAGCTATATATATTTCATTGAAAGGGGCTTTCATATCAACTAGATGCTTGTACATTAAAAGAAAGCGATAAAAGATAACCAAATCAAAACAATAACCATCGATAGTATTTATTGACTTTCCTTTTATGGTCTTTAAATAATTCAAGAATTCGTTTAGTTCTGAAGGTATTTTTAAATCGTCAATTGCTTTTAGATCATAGTCCATATATAATCACTCTTCTTTTAGAAAATTGGAGAGGGGAGACCGTTATTTGTTACTTTCATGTTTCCAATTTCGCTAAATTATGATTTAGCGAAATTGGAAAAGCTATTTCCTGCCTCTTCCCTTCCATTTTACATCAATTAAATCAATAAATAAAGAGTGGTACTTTCACCACTCAAATAAAATTAAACATTAATTTGTATATTTAAACCTAACAAATCTTTTGATGAATCTAGTATAGGTCCTACAATATTTTTTATAAAATCATCAACTTGACCTGGAGCTCTTCCAATAAATTTATCAGGATTTATTGCAGATAAAATTTCATCTTTTGTCATATTAAAGATTTTATCTTTTATGATCCTTTCGATAAGATCATTATTTAAGCCCTCTTCTTTAACTCTCTTTGCAGCAGCCATGGAATGGGTTCTGATACTCTCGTGAAGTTCTTGTCTATCTCCACCTAACTTAACTGCTTCCATTAGTATGTTTTCAGTTGCCATAAAGGGTAGTTCATTATTTACATGAGCAGCTATTACTTTTTCATATACCACTAAATTACTAGAGATATTTATATATAAATCTAACACTCCATCAAGTGCTAAAAAAGCTTCTGCCACAGCTATTCTTTTGTTTGCAGAATCATCTAAAGTTCTTTCAAACCACTGGGTAGCTGCTGTAATCGCAGGATTTAAAGAATTAACTATAATATACCTAGAAAGGGCACTAATCCTTTCAGATCGCATAGGATTGCGTTTATAGGCCATTGCTGAAGAACCAATTTGATTTTTTTCAAAGGGCTCCTCTATTTCCTTCATATTTTGAAGTATCCTAATATCATTACTAAATTTATAAGCACTTTGGGCTATTTCTGATAAGCTATTCAATATTAATGAATCAACTTTTCTAGGATAGGTTTGACCAGTAACCCAGTAACTCTCTTTAAAATCAAGCTTTTCTGTCACTAATTTATCTAATAGTTTAACCTTCTCTTCATCTTCGTTAAGTAGATCCATAAAACTTGCTTGAGTTCCAGTTGTACCTTTAACCCCAAGTAATTTGAGACTATTTATTATAAAATCAAGCTTTTCTAAATCAATTACTAAATCTTGAATCCATAAAGTAGCTCTTTTACCTACTGTCGTAAGCTGTGCTGGTTGAAGATGTGTAAAACCTAAGGTTGGTAATGCTTTATATTTTAAAGAAAATTTAGTTAAATGACTTATAACATTAATTAATTTTTTTCTAATAAGAAAAAGGCCTTCCTTCATTATTATTATGTCTGTATTGTCCCCAACATAGCAGCTCGTTGCACCAAGATGAATTATACCTTTAGCTTTTGGGCACTGAACTCCGTAAGCATATATGTGACTCATAACATCATGTCTTACTTCCTTTTCCTTGGCTTTAGCCACATCATAGTTGATGTTGTTAACATTAGCTTTTAGCTCTGCAATTTGTTCATCTGATATATTTAAGCCTAACTCTTTTTCAGATTCTGCGAGTATTACCCATAGTTTTCTCCAAGTACGAAATTTCATTTCATCAGAAAAAATGTAAGACATTTCCTTAGAAGTATATCTACTATTAAAAGGCGACGTATATGTATCTTCCAATTTCAAACCTCCATAAAATAAAATTTATTAGCTACATTTTAAATGACATACCTTATGGTATGTCACCTGAAAATTTACTGTTAATCATTTAGGGATTCAACTAATTTTGACACTTCCTCTAATGCAAAGGACTCATCGTCTCCTGAAGAGATAATTGTAATTTTTGATCCTTTTGTAACTCCTAAGGAAAGCACACCAATCAGGCTCTTTACGTTCGCTTTTTTACCGTTAAAATCAATAGTTATTTCAGATTTAAAAGATGAAGCTTTTTTTACCAATAAAGTTGCTGGCCGCGCATGTAATCCTGTGGAGCTTTTTACTATTATATCTCTACTTACCATGTTATTTTTATTCCCCCTACTATTTATTATAATAAAATACTTAATGGTTGTAGTAAATGTTATTATTTTAATCTTATTTCAGCTAATAAATCTCCATTATTATTAGCTTTATAGTTAATATCAAAGTTTTCTATTAACTCTGGATTGGTTATTACAATTGGAGTTATTGAGGAGACTTTCTTTTCAATAAACTCTCTATCAAAAAAAACTAATTTATCTCCAGTCTTAACCATATCCCCTACCTTAACATAGGAAGCAAAGCCACGACCTTCAAGTTTAACAGTATCAATTCCAATATGTATAAGTAATTGTAAACCTTCCTTAGTCTTTAAAGCAAGGGCATGTTTAGTATCATAAATTAAAACAACTTCCCCATCGACAGGAGAGTAAATGAAGTTATCTTCAGGTTTAATCGCAAGTCCTTCACCCATTATTTTCTTGCTAAATAAATAATCGTTTACTTCAGATAATGGTAATATACTCCCTTTTATAGGAAGATATAATTTAATAAGAGTACCCATTTGACCACCCCAATATAAAATCTATAATTATATATTAAATATATCATGAAACCAGTATTCTAGCAAATTTTATGTAAAAATGTTGAAATTTTACCTAGACCATCAATTATATTATCCATACTTGCAGCATAAGATAACCTAACAAAATTATCCATTCCAAAAGCTACACCAGGAACAACTGCAACGCTGTAGTTTTCTAATAGAATATTAGAAAAATCCACAGAATTATTAATTGTATTTCCATTAAAACTTTTCCCTAGGATTTTGGAAATATCCATCATGATATAGAATGCCCCCAAAGCTCTAATACAATTTACATTATCAATTTTATTGATAGTTTCTATCATGTAATTTCGTCTTTTCTCAAATTCTCCTACCATTTCTAATATGAAGCTCTGATCCCCACTTAAGGCTTCTAAAGCAGCATATTGAGCGATTGTATTTGGATTAGAAGCACAATGACTTTGTATTGTTGTCATTAGTTTTATAATTTCTTCCGAAGCTGCAGCATAGCCAATGCGCCAACCAGTCATTGCATATGTTTTAGAAACACCATTAATTACAATTGTCCTTCTGTATGCATCCTCACTTAAGCTTGCTATGCTTATATGTTTTTTCCCATCATAAATTAGTTTTTCGTATATTTCATCCGAAATAATGATTAAATCCTTTTCTTTAGCAAATTCTGCAATCTGTATTAATTCCTCAATAGAATAAATACTTCCAGTCGGGTTATTTGGTGTATTTAAAATTAATACTTTTGTCTTACTTGTTATATAATTATTTAAAGTATGCAAATCATACTTATAATTAGTAGCTTCATTTGAATTTACTAGAATAGGCACACCTTTAGACAAGGTGACAAGAGCAGGATAACTGAGCCAAAAAGGAACTGAGATCAATACTTCATCCCCCGGATTAAGTATTGCAGATAGGGCATAAAAAAGACTCTGTTTAGCACCAGCAGAAACAATTATTTGTTCTTTACTATAGATTAAATTATTATCTATAGCAAATTTATTAGCTATAGATAACTTCAATTCTACTATACCTGAAGATGCTGTATACTTTGTCATACCATCATTAATTGCTTTTATAGCAGCAATTTTAATATTGTTAGGTGTGTCGAAATCTGGTTCTCCAGCACCAAAACTTATTACGTCTATTCCTTGAGCCCTCATTTTCTTTGCTCTATCAACTATTGACAAAGTTAAAGATGGGGCTATCTGTTCTACATCTTTAGAAAATTGCATTGTATTCCTCCAACAAAATAAATCATTAATATTACTATAACATTTTAGAAGTTTAATGTAAATATTGTTGATATATCTGATGGAATAAAAAACCCCCATAATTTTGTACAATATCTTGTAATCTACAAAATTATGGGGGTTATATTTATTTTAAATACTATTTCGCATATTCTATTGATCTAGTCTCTCTGATCACATTTACCTTAATTTGTCCAGGATATTCAAGTTCTGCTTCTATCTTTTTAACAATATTTCTAGCCATTTCAGCAGCTCCAACATCATCAACTATTTCAGGTTTAATCATGATTCTAATTTCTCTACCAGCCTGAATTGCATATGACTTTTCTACACCTTCATAAGAATTTGCTATCTCTTCTAATTTCTCAAGTCTCTTGATATAAGCTTCTAAAGTTTCTCTTCTTGCCCCAGGTCTTGCAGCTGAAATTGCATCTGCTGCTTGAACAAGTATTGCTTCAATGGAAAGAAGCTCCATATCTCCGTGATGGGCACCTATTGCATTAACTATAACTGAAGATTCATGGTACCTTTTTGCAGTTTCTGAACCTATTAAAGCATGAGGACCTTCTATTTCATGATCAACAGCTTTACCTATGTCATGAAGTAATCCAGCTCTCTTAGCTAAAGTAGGATCAAGTCCTAGCTCGGAAGCCATAAGACCAGCTAGATATGCAACTTCAATGGAATGCTTTAACACATTCTGTCCATAACTAGTTCTATACTTTAATCTTCCTAAAAGTTTAATTAATTCTTGATGAAGACCATGAACATTTGTCTCAAATGTAGCTTGTTCTCCTTCTTCCTTAATATCGTTTTCAACTTCCCTTTTAGCTTTTTCAACCATTTCTTCAATTCTAGCAGGATGAATTCTTCCATCCACTATAAGCTTTTCTAAGGCAATTCTTGCTACTTCTCGTCGAATAGGATCGAAACCAGAAAGAATTACAGCCTCCGGAGTATCATCAATTATTAAATCAATTCCGGTTAAAGTTTCAAGAGTTCTTATATTTCGCCCTTCTCTTCCAATAATTCTGCCCTTCATTTCATCATTTGGTAGAGCTACAACATAAACTGTAGTTTCTGCCACATGATCAGCAGCACATCTTTGAATGGCACAAGTTATAATTTCTCTTGCCTTTTTATCAGCATCTTCTTTGGCTCTTGCTTCTACATCTTTTATCATGATTGCAGCTTCATGTTTAATTTCTTTGCTGATTTCATCAAGCAATATGTTTTTTGCTTCTTCAGATGTAAGTCCAGAAATCCTCTGTAGTTCTTCTCTCTGTTTTTGGTGTAATTCCTGTATCTCATTTTCAATAGTTTGAACTTCCTGTTGTTTCTTAAGAATAGATTCATCTCTTTTTTCAAGGCTATCACTTTTTTTGTCTAAAAGCTCTTCCCTTTGGATTATTCTTCTTTCTACCCTTTGTACCTCACTTCGTCTATCTCGTGTTTCTCTTTCAAAATCAGATCTGAGCTTGTGAACTTCTTCCTTTGCTTCAAGAACTAATTCCCTTTGTTTCGCTTCCACGACCTTTTTACTTTCGTCAATTATTTTTCTAGCTTCTTCTTCAGACTTTGCAATATTAGCCACAGATATATTTTTTCTTCTATAAATATTTGTATATATTGCTGCAACTATGAATATTAAAGCCAATAATATAGCTATTAAATAATAAATATAATATTCCATTTCTTAAAAATACACCTCCTTTGCTTCAGTTTATCTATTAATCGAATATGAAAGCTAAGAAAAGGTGATTTCATATATATTCTTGATTGGTATACTGAATATGCTAAACCAGTATTTGTATATATTTTATATTAATTTTAATGTAAAGTCAAGAATAAGAAAAATCCAATTAAAAAAGCAGGATAACCTGCTTTATTTAGCCTTAACTAGCTTTTCTTCGCCTTTCTTCTCAACTTCTACGAAAATTGGCAAATTGAATTTTTGTCTTATCTTTGTTTCTATCTCATTTGCGATTGCTGGGTTTGCTTTCAAAAATTCCTTAGAATTTTCTCTACCTTGACCAAGTCTTGTCTCCAAATAAGAAAACCAAGCTCCACTTTTTACTACTATCTCTTCTCTAACTCCAACATCTAAAATATTTCCAACCCTAGATATACCTTCATTATACATAATATCAAATTCAGCTTGCTTAAAAGGTGGGGCTACTTTATTCTTTGTAACCTTTACCCTAGTCCTATTACCTACCATTATATCGCCTTGCTTTATAGAATCAATTCTTCTTATGTCAAGTCGAATTGAGGCATAAAACTTTAAAGCTCTTCCCCCAGTAGTTGTTTCAGGGCTACCAAACATAACACCAACCTTTTCTCTTAATTGGTTTATGAATATGACAACGCACCTAGATTTACTTATTGAACCTGCTAATTTCCTTAATGCTTGAGACATAAGCCTTGCTTGAAGTCCTACGTGAGAGTCACCCATTTCTCCTTCAATTTCTGCTCTAGGAACTAAAGCAGCAACAGAATCTACAACTAAAACATCAATAGCTCCAGACCTCACTAAAGCCTCTGTTATCTCTAAAGCCTGTTCTCCAGTATCTGGTTGGGATACTATCAAATCATCTATATCTACGCCTAAGTTTTTGGCATAAGATGGATCTAAAGCATGCTCCGCATCCACGAAGGCAGCTGCCCCACCCTTTCTTTGTGCTTCTGCTATAATATGTAATGCAACGGTTGTTTTACCTGAAGATTCTGGGCCATAAATTTCAATAATTCTACCTATAGGAACACCACCTATACCAAGGGCGATATCTAGGTCTAAACAGCCTGTTGAAATTGAATCAACGTTAAGTATACTATGTTCTCCTAATTTCATAATTGAGCCTTTACCAAATTGCTTTTCTATTTGTCCCATTGCGGCTTCAATAGCCTTTAGTTTATCATTATTCATTTGGGTCCCCTTTCTAAACAAATCGAACATAAGTTCTATGTACATTATATACTGGATTATTAAAATGGTCAATTAATTAATATATAATTTATTATTGACACATATATAATTATTAAATCACATTATTTATCTGTGACAAAAATCTTTTTATTGTTAACAAAATAATCAACACCAGAAATTATAGTAATAATAACAGCTATTGTCATAGTAAAATTAGTTATAATGGTTAGATAGTTATTTAAATTAGTAATATGAACTACAGATTCAATTTGCTTGTAGTTTAAATTCAAAAGTGCGAAAATAATTGCTATTATCTGTGTAACTGTTTTTACCTTACCCCAGTTGCTTGCAGCTAGTATTATACCTTCCGAGGCGGCTATAGTCCTAAGCCCACTTACTGCAAATTCTCTTGCTATAATAATGGTTGCAACAGAATTTAGAATTATATGAAACTCAACTAGGGATACTAAAGCAGCAGTTACTAGCAATTTATCTGCTAAAGGATCCATGAATTTTCCAAAGTTAGTTATTTGATTTCTACTTCTTGCTATATATCCATCTAGTTTATCCGTTAATGCAGCAATAATAAATACTAATGTTGCTATACCTATACCTAAACCATAGGGCAATCTTATAGCTATGAATAATAAAAAGACTGGTACAAGTAAAATTCTAAGTATCGTTAGCTTATTTGCAAGATTCATTATACACAACCCCTACTAAATCATATTCATGTGCTTTTGTGATCTTAATGCATACAAAAGCGCCTAAGTTATAGTCATTTTGGCTAATAAATTTTATACTACCATCAATATCCGGAGACATTTCAAAGCTTCTTGCCGTATATGTATTGTTTGTTTTACTACATATAATACATTCATAAATCTTATTTACCTTATTAAGATTAATTTCTTTAGAATTACTTTGTTGAAGCTTCATTAAAGTATCAAATCTTTTTTCTTTTAAGTCTTCATCAATTTGATTTTCAAAATTAGCTGCTGGAGTATCTTCTTCTTGGGAATATTTAAAGACTCCTAATTTTTCAAATCTATTATCCCTTACAAAAGCATATAATTCCAAGAAATCTTCTTCTGTTTCCCCAGGAAAACCTACTATCAAAGTGGTCCTTATTGTTATATTGGGTATATTTTCTTTTAATTTAGAGATTATTTTGAGTATTTGCTCTTTACTACCTCTTCTACCCATAGCTTTTAAAATATTATTGCTTATGTGCTGCACTGGGATATCGATGTATTTGCAAATTTTATCATTGTTTTTAATTTCTACAATTAATTCCTCAGTTATTTCTTCTGGATAACAATAAAGCAATCTTATCCATTTAAGGTTTGAAATCTCAGATAATTTTTTAAGGAGCTTTGGTAACATTTTTTCATGGTATATATCTATTCCATACCTGGTGGTGTCTTGGGCTATTAATATTATTTCCTTAACACCGGATCCTACAAGTTTTTCAGCTTCAGAACAGATACTTTCTATATCCCTACTTCTATACTTTCCTCTAATCTTAGGAATAATACAATAAGTACAAAAATTATCGCAACCTTCTGATATTCTAAGGTAGGCTGTAAAGTTACCTGTAGTTAAAATCCTATTACCTTCGTTAATATTACTATCGCTAAAATCGCAGCTTATTATTTTTTCTGAAGAATTAAAGTATTCCTCTAATATATTATTAAACCGTTTATACTCGTTAACACCTAATAGTATATCTATTTCTGGTATTAATATAGCTAATTCTTTCCCATATCTTTGGCTTAAACACCCGGTTACAACTAGTGCTTTACATACACCTTGGGTTTTATATTCAGCCATTTCTAAAATAGTATTTATTGATTCTTCTTTAGCAGATTCAATAAAACCGCAGGTATTAACTATAATAACATCTGCTTCCTTCTCATTTGTAACTAAGGTATAGTTACCACTTAATTGATTCAATAATATTTCTGAATCAATTCTGTTCTTGTCACAACCTAAGCTTACTACACCTATTTTAAGCAATTCCAATTCATTTCCTCCTGAAGTTTATTAATAGTTAAAAGTTAACAGTTACCTGGTAACATATAAATATAGTTTATCTCTACTACTTTAATATAACAAGTAAAAATATTAATTATATATAAATCTTTACTTAATTCTCAATAGTATTTTTGCTCACTAAAATCTGTCTTGGCTTACTTCCATCCTTAGAGGAAATAACTCCTCTATCCTCTAATAATTCCATTATTCTTGCAGCTCTATTATAGCCTATTCTTAACTTTCTTTGAAGAAGAGATGTAGAGGCTTGTCCAAGATCAATAACAATTTTTATGGCTTCCTCTATTAGTTCGTCAGAATCATCACTTACCGCTACACTGCTTTCAATTTGACTAATTATCTTATCATCATATGACACAGCTTTTGTTTCCTTTTTACCTTTTATAAACTTAACCACATTTTCTACTTCTTCTTCACTTATAAAGGCTCCTTGAATTCTTATAGGCTTTGTCCCACCCATTGGATTAAAGAGCATATCTCCTTTACCTAAGAGTTTTTCAGCTCCAGCCATATCTAAAATTGTCCTAGAATCTATTTGACTAGATACCGAAAAGGAAATTCTAGAAGGAATATTTGCTTTTATTACTCCGGTTATTACATCTACTGATGGCCGTTGAGTTGCAATAACTAAATGCATTCCTGCTGCTCTTGCCATTTGGGCTAGCCTTCCAATATACTCTTCAACCTCCCCTGGACAAACCGTCATAAGGTCCGCTAATTCATCAATTATTATTGTAATATAAGATAGTTTTTCTTCAATAACTTTTTTATTATATAAATCATTGTAGCTTTCAATATTTCGTACATTATTTTCAGCAAAGACCTTGTACCGTCTTTCCATTTCGTTGACTGCCCAATTTAAGGCTCCTGCAGCTTTTTTAGGATTTGTTACAACTGGAATTAAAAGGTGGGGTATACCATTATAAACATTTAACTCCACAACCTTTGGATCTATCATAAGAAGCCTTACTTCCTCTGGAGTGTACTTATATAGGATACTTATAATTAAGGTGTTTATACAAACACTTTTACCAGAGCCGGTAGCACCTGCAATGAGCAAATGAGGCATCTTAGCAAGATCAGTAACCACACAATTTCCAGATATATCTTTTCCTAGACAAACAGCAATATTAGCTTTAGAATTCATAAATTCTAAGGATTCTACTACCTCTCGAAGTAGCACTGGGGATAATTCTTTATTTGGTAGTTCAATTCCAACAGCGGATTTACCAGGTATAGGGGCTTCAATCCTCACGGAAGAGGCAGC
The DNA here is from genome assembly GCA_036507955.1 of Clostridiaceae bacterium. GTDB lineage: Bacteria > Bacillota > Clostridia > Clostridiales > Clostridiaceae > DATCIH01. The sequence continues at coordinate 45,649 of DATCIH010000171.1, forward strand.
TAGATTAAGAGCAATATCATCTGAAAGATTAACTATTTTACTGACTTTAACTCCGGGGCTTGGCTGCAATTCGAACCTGGTAACTGAAGGACCCTTTGTTACTTGAACAACCTTAGCATCAACTCCAAAGCTAAAAAGTGTTTCTTCAAGCTTTGAAGCGCTATTAACAAGATCTTTTTTATCCTCTTTATTTAGCTTAATTGAATTGTTAAAATTAAGCAAATCAATGGAAGGGAATTCATAAGATACATTATCTAAGGAAGCACTTTTTTCTATCTCTATTACTAGCTCCTCATTAATTTTGTCTAAATCCTTATCTTCAATTTTCTTTTCACTACCATTAGTAATTATACTTTCTTTGTCCTCTAAATCTGAGGACTTCAGAAAATCTATTATTTTAATCTTACTATTTAAATTCTTCAAGAACCCCTTTTTATCTTCATCCAAGGATTGTTTAAGGATTACATTATCTTCTAAGGTTTCTTTTTTAACACCTTTATTTTTCTTAATAGGTTTAAATTTACTAAGAATATCAGATATAGAGATTTCAGAAAATAATATGAAAGCTATAAAATATATAGCAATAATTAATATATAACTTCCTGTTTTTCCTAAAAGCATAAATATAGGAATCGATAGCAAATAGCAGAATATACCACCATGTAAACTTGAGGTTGCAGAATAAATTTTTTTTACTCCTTCAAAAACATTTCCATTTATATAGTAATATTTAATATTTACAATTTGTATTAAGATCAAGCTATTTACGAGAAATAAAAGCATACCATAAAATTTCTGGTGAAAGCTCAATTTTCCTTTTTTAAATATATAGCATAGGCCTACAAAAATTAAAATTAATGGAAATATATATGATCCTAAACCCATAAGAGCTATAAGTGATTTTCTTATAAAATCTCCCATTATTCCTGAAGTGGATGAAGAAAGGATACTCCAAAATATAAAAAGGCCTAAAAAAATTAAAATTATACCTTTAATATCAAAATACTTAATACTGCTTTCTTTTTTCTTCATAAAAACTTAACAGGAAACCACTATCCCTTTAGAGTAGTGGAGGAATGCTCATGACCATCCCTAACCTGCTATCCTCCTTTCCCATAATAGACTTTTTCTAGTGTCAAATAACTGTAAATTTCTATAACTAGCACTTGCATGTAGTTTAGTCCCATTTAATGTCCTCAAGTCGAAATAACCACTACTACGTCTTCCAAATATAAAACATTCTTTTCCCTCATATTTAACTTTGTCGAATAATCTAAATCCTTTTACTAGATATGGGGCTTGATTGAATTTTTTATTTCCGCCTTTTAGAATTTTAGCCTTATGGATTTGTCTATTATGTTTTCTCACTTGTTTGATAAAATACCAATCATCTAATCTTTTTACCATAGGATTTCCTGTGATACATAGTGCATCAATTCTATGTTCTTTAGGTAAATC
>DATCIH010000172.1:0-14346 GCA_036507955.1 Clostridiaceae bacterium
AAACCGTTGATTTGGGCTAGTTTAAGCTGTTTTTATTTTAAAGGTTTTCTCAAAAATAATCAAATATTTAATAGAAGTATTTTTTCGATTAGTATAATAAAATATTACAGATTTTAGAATGCACACATCTGAACTGTAACTTTAAAAGAGCTTCCTCTAAAAGTTTCATATGTTGCCTTCCTAAATCATGTTCTATATACATCCCTGATAAAGGACCTTTTACCATCTTCTCTCCTAATTGAGTTTCCATCTTTTTAAAAAGAACAACCTCTTCCTTATTGTGATGATGTTTATCTGCATAATTTCTAACAAATGAAATCATCTTTTCAAAAGATAAAAAATCAACAGTGTTGCTATTTAATATTTCTACGCTTAACCTTCTAAATATCTTTAACCCCCGCAAAATATATTGATGTTCTTCCATCATTAAATTTATTGCATCCATAATTGATCCTCCTAATGTTACTAACTTCCTTAATGCTATAATATCAATTTTCATAATATAAAACAGTAACTATTGTTACGGATTTATATAAAAAATCTAAAAATGGGAATATTCTACAAGTTTAAGATTATCAAAAGGTAACTATATAAAGTCTTCACAGGTACAAGTTCCTAAAAAAATTGAGTATATAAAAAGTCAAAGTTTCATGAGGGAAATTAATTAGTAAAAATCAGTATCAAGAAAGAATAGAGCTAATTAGCCAGAAAAAAAGAAACTACCCAATTTATCATAATGTACCATAGAAATTTATCTTTGCATTTCAAAACAAAACCCGTTAAAAGAAAACATCTTGCTTTATTTTCACAAGATGTTTTCACATTATTTCTTCTTACTTACTATATCCGTTAGTCTCTCGCTTAGCTCCTTAGTGGTCATTTCTAAAGAAGATTCAAATTCCCCCTGTGGAATATTTCTCTTAGCAATATCATCCTTAATATTGAATTTACCATCAAACCCACCTACTTTACTGTAGTAAGTTCCCTGAATAATTGGTTCCTTTGATTCAATTCCAAATAAAAGCACCTTATCCTCAGGCTGCATTATAACATCCCCGTCATAGCTATGAGAATATACTATAATACTCTTCGCTTTTTCTTCTTCCTCTGGAGTTGTGTTGCCTATCTCATAGTACTTATCACCAAATTTCTCTTTTGCACCACTCTGCAAGATCATATTATATTTAGTTGTAAAGCCACCGGATTCATAAAATGTTACTACCTCACCAGTTGAAATTTTATTATTGTAGCTCTTTGTTACCAATACCTTTGATTCTGTATAGGTATAATAATTGCTGTCATCAAAGTATTTTACTCCTATTACTTCTCCCTGAATAATAATGTCTGAAGCGGCAACTAGTTCTTCTAAGCTAACATATGCTCTAATTCTATCTGAATTTGATGTCCCACCCTGTATTTTTGCGCTTTCTACTGTATTTTTATCAACAATATACCCTTCTGACTTATATTTTTTAATTAATTTCTCATTTGATGCAGCTAAAATTTTGCTTCCACTTTGTGGAGGTTTTACTACTGCAAGTAAATTGTCTTTTGTCATCCCCTTAAATAATAGACTGGAGGTAATTAATATTAATGTAAACGCCGCTACCGCCACAATTACTGTCCAGGGAAATGTCTTCTCTTTTACCTGGGGTAATTCTCTGAGAACATTATTTATCCTTTTATCAAGTCCTTCTGGAAAAGTCATTTTTTCACTGCTTATCCTATCTCTTATTAACTTTTCTAAAGTACTATCCTCAATCATTCACATCTGCTCCTTTACTATTTTTCTAAGTTTTTCCTTCGCCCTTGAAATTCTAGATCTTACCGTGCCGTTAGGTATACTAAGTAACTTCCCAATCTCTTTCTGAGGCATGTCTTCATAAAAATATAATAAAGTAACCATCTTTAGATCTTCTTCAAGAGAGTTGATCAGGTCAAATATTTCTATATTACTATTAGAATCTTCCCTTTTGATATTATCAGCTATGTCATTATCTATGTATGCTATCTCTTTCCTTTTTCTTAGTAGAATATTGCATTCATTTATCATTATTCTTATGATCCAAGTTTTAAAATACTCATCTCTTTTCAATTTAATAATACCTTTATATGCTTTTATGATAGTTTCTTGAAAGACATCTTCTATATCTTCCTTACAATGGAGTCTTGTTTTTGCCACTCTATATATTATGTATTTGTGTTCTTCAATTAATCTTTCAAAAGCAAGTTTATCTCCTTTTTTAGCTAAGGTAATGTCGGTTAAACCTCCAGATATTTTTATACTCCTTTCAGAAATATTCACCTTTTCACTTCCTTTCTTCTGTTAGATGCATTAAAAGCAGGAAATGTTCACAGAGATAACTTATAATAATTCATTATGGATTTCTCTTCAAAGCCACAGGCTTTATATAAATTAAGGGCAGCATTATTTTTGCATTCCACATCTAATTCTACATCGTATATATTTTTTCCATTAATCAAACGTAAAGTTTCCTTTAAAGCAGCTCTTCCATAACCCTTTCCTCTGAAATCTGGCAATATCCCAAACGCATGTATAAACGATGATTTGTCACTGTAGTCCACTTTAATTTTACCTATTGTCTCTCCCTTTAGCTCTACCATATATGTTATTTCATTAAGGATTTCCTCAATCTCTGGATAGTTTTCACTATCTTCTAAATCATCAAAATATATTGCATTTTGGCTCCCTATTTCTTTTCCATCAAGCTTATTAGCTTTTCTTAAATTAACGGATTTAATTGGATCTATAGCAGTTTTACTTTGAATTTTCATTCTAAATTCTGAAAAATCATAGCCTCCTCCAACTTCCTTTATAAACTGAATTCCACTACCAGATTTACCGTCTGTTAATAGTAACAATTTATTTATATTTTTCCCTGAACACTGCTCAATTGCTAGAGTAAATAGTTTTTTAAATATCCCTTTTCTTCTCCAAGCTGGATGTGTCATACCATTTACCTCATTTATATTACCACCGAAGCTAGAAATCCCAAGGTAAGAAACTAGAACACCATCTATATAATAAAGAAACTCATTTATGGTTGTTAATCCTATTTCTGAATTCTTTGTGATATTTAGCTTATATTCTAATTCTAACTTTAAATTGGTTTTGTCCTGCAGATGGCATATATCCATAAGTTCATTGATTTCCTTATATTCTTTTTTAGATATAAATTCTTTTAGACAAATAGATTGATTTAATTGTTTTACAGTCATTCCCGAATCCCCCTTTGAGCTGGTATTTAATTATTATTTAAAGACAGATTTACAGATTTTAAATGCAAAATACAATAGAAGTGCCCCAAAAGACCTGTCAAGCCAAATGCGACATTTATTATAGATTTGGCTGAAAAATTTAGTTGAAATCATTACCGAAAGAAAAACAAACCATACTCCAACGGCTAATACAATTTCTAATCCATATACCCATTCTACCCATACGGGTGTGTTTGAAGTAATAAATTGTGAAAATATGCTCAAAAAGAATAAGAAGGCTTTTGGATTTAATATATTACATAAAAATCCATTTTTAAAGCCTTGTAGGAAGGTTTTACTATCACTAACAGTTTCTGAAGATTCAATGTTTATTCCCTTATTTGAAAAAGTAGAAATAATAGCTTGTATTCCTAAATACGCCAGATAACAAGCCCCCGAAATTTGTATAAATTTAAATACATAAATATATTTTTGTAATAACAATGCAAGCCCAAATATTGTATATGATGCATGAATAATTAGTGCAGTGGCTATACCAATAGCAGATGCAATACCAATTTTCTTTCCATATCCAAGGCTATTTTTCATAACAATAAAAAAGTCAGGACCTGGAGACATTCCAGCTAGTATTCCAATAAGAAAAATTTGTAAAAACATTTTATCTATCCTCCCTTATTGTTTACTATAAATAAGTAACGCAGAGAAATTTCTACTCTGCGTTGTCTGGCAATTCTATCTGCTAATTGATATGCAGAAATCGCATTTATTTATTTAATTCTTCTCTTGCAATTTCAACCCATCTAGAGATTTTCCAAGGCTGATTTTGCACTGTATGAGTATCCTTCATAATTACCTCAAGAACACCATTTCCTGCAATTTGAAAGGTTTTTCTTAAGTCCTTTCTTATTTCCTCCTCATTAAAGGAAATACAAATGGTTGAAGGATTAGGTTTTCTACTAAAAATATAGTTTTTCCCTAACTTTTCTGCCATTATCTCTTGATTGGCCCAAGGAGATACAGCTATCCGCCTAATTCTAGGTGCTTTAAGTATTGAATCTATTCTTTTTTCCAAACCTTCACAGCACCCATAACTATTTAGTCCAAACTTATCTAACAAGGGAATTTGATAAGGCAGAACAAATTCTTTAAACATATCAGGGGAAACCCCTACGGTTTCTTGTGACTCTGCAAAGCCCCACATATCTTTTAATTGCACCTTGGCATTTGGAAGCTTATCCTTTTGAGGAAGCTCAGTTGTATATCCAACCCCTCCAGATCCAACATAATCAGATTCATTATTATAAGAAAGCAATCCTTCTTTTTCAAACCAATTTATATAATTTAAATTCTCGTCTCTCATCCATGCCATCAACCTATGAACCCCTTCAGGTTCATCATACATATAAAGCATAAAGTTTTCTAGTCCAATAAGGTCTATAACACTCCAGGTCATTCCCAATGACCACCAAATCATTCCTCTAATTCTGCTAGGCAAAATATCGCCAAAAATACTTTCAGCTGTAGCCTTAAGTTCATAGGTAAATTCCCTATTAACGGAGGGTTCCCTGAATTTTAGCTTGTGGAAGTCTTCATTTATGTCTTTTATTGGAGACTCCCATATGTAACTACCTCTGCCCTCACCACTAGTTCTCTTTATTTCAACTCCAAAGTTGCCACTATCTATTTGCCAATTAATATCAAACCAGGGATCTGATACTTGATCATCCTTTAACACATCATTTGCATAAATTTTCATCTTCAAAGTTTTTTCCCAAGACCTTAGAATTTCATTTTCACAACATAAGGTATCCTCAGGTATTAGTTCACACCAAGCGCCTTCTGGAAAGGCAAGAATCATTGGTCTTTCTGGATTCAACTCGTTAAACTTATACCATAACCTAATTTTTTCTTTATTACTTTTACTTTCTGCAATTTGTCTAACCTTATAGGCTAACTCTCTTAGTAAGTTTTTTTCCTTCTCTGTTGCCTTTATCATCATATGCACTCCATTCATAAGGGATTAAATATTTGAGTTAGGGGAAATTCTAGCCTACTAACATTGCTTTTGCAACTTCAGCAGCCGTTGCAGCATCAGGTGTATAATGATCTGCTCCTATTTCTTTAGCATAGTTAGATGTAATTGGAGCTCCACCAATCATGAATATGTATTTATCTCTAATACCACGTTTAACAAACTCATCAATTATTTCTTTCATGGCTGGCATTGTTGTTGTAAGAAGAGCTGACAGACAAACTATTTGTGCTCCTACTTCTTCTGCTTTATCTGCGAAGGCTTCAGGTGTAACATCAGTACCTAAATCGTAAACCTCAATACCTGCTCCCTTAAGCATCATCCTAACTAGGTTCTTACCTATATCATGTAAGTCTCCTTTTACTGTTCCTATAACTGCTTTGCCTATTGCTTTAACTCCTGCAGCTGTAAGGATAGGTTCAAGAATTTGCATACCTGCATTCATAGCACGAGCTGCAATTAACATTTCTGGAACATAAATTTCATTATTCTTAAATTTAATTCCTACTTCACTCATTGCTGATATTAAGCCTTCATTCAATATTACCTCAGGATCTATTTTTTCCTCTAACGCTAAACTGACTAATTCCTTAACCTTTTTAGCATTACCTCTTTGTACAAGTAGGGAAAGTTCTTTTAAGTCCATATATATTCCTCCTAAAATTATAGATTTTATTCCTATTATACAATAATAATCCCTTTATTAATTTTTGTATTGTAAATAACCTATACTTTCTAGTATTATTTTACTGTTATTTAATTTGATTGGGTACAAGTTTCAGAAGGTCCTCTCTTCCTACTTCAACTAGCAACTTTCTCCATCTCTCAATGTGGCTTACATGAGTAAACTGTGGCATAAAGCCTAATCTTAAGTACGTTATAATAGCTGGTATTCTGAAGTCATCTGTATTTAATACAGCACTGCTCTTTCCTTCCCTTTTCATCTCATAAAGAGCTGCTAAGCTTGCTTGCAATCCTAATCCTTTTCCTGAATACTCAGGAAGCATCCCTACCATGTGAAGATAACCTACACTTATATCCCAGTTTAGATCATACCAGGCTGTGGCCGTAGACACTGGAGTATCACCCTGGCATACAAAACAAACTCTTTCTGTTTTAAAGATTTCATTTGACATTATTTCTTTAGTAAAATTGCTTACCTGCTTAAAAGCAACATCGATTATTTTTTCCCATTCCTTTTCTTCTCCTGCTCTAAAAGAACGAACCTTATACCCTTCTGGTACTTTAACTTCAGGTAAATTCTCTAAATTATCTCTAAACATAATTAGTGATGGAATTTTATTTTCTTCTATCATGATTTCGCCTCTCTCTCCTTAAATTTTATTTCGTAGGCCTAATTATCAAGCATTTTCATCTCCAGAATTTTCTAAATTGTAGTGGCGTTATACTTTCTTTTTGTTTAAATATTTTAATAAAATGGCTAATGCTTTCAAACCCAACTTCTTCAGAAATAATGCCAATTGGAGTTTCCGTGTTTTTAAGTAACTCTTTGGATTTATTAAGTCTAAAATCTATTAAATACTCATACAAATTGTGCCCAGTGTATTTTTTAAATATTTTAGTTAAATAAAACTTACTCAGACTAATTTCACTTGCTATTTGCTCCAAATTAATCTTTTTACCATATTCCGTTTCAATAATTGCAATGGCACTTTTTACGTAGGAAGGTATGAAGCTATCAGTTTGATTTTCTGTAGAATATAGAAGTATTTCCGTAAGTATTTCTACAATTAAGCAACTGCATACAATATCAATTCTTTCATCCTTTTTTTTCGCTAAGTCAATCATTTGATCAATATTTTTAAGTATTATACTACGTTTTGAAATATTGGTAACTGTTCCTTTGCTCTCCATTATTCTATTTACATAAGCCCTAGACTCCGCACCATTAAAATGGAGATATTTAAATTCCCACAGATCTTCATTATCTGTTAAATATAATTGGGGATATTTGCAGTCAATAATAAAAATACTATTTCCCTTTAAGGTATAGTTTTTATTCCGGTAGGTTAAATAACCTGTGCCAGAGAGACTATATAACATCAGGAAAGAGTCAAAATCTTTTCTACTGGTTAAGTATCCCTTCAAGCTTTTAAAATGTCCACAACTCTCCAAATAATAAAAAATATTTTTATTCATTATACTAGGAGTATTTTCATATGAATATGAATCTTTAGATACATTAAAATTTCCCGTTATAATTTTTTCTATCATAGTTTCTCCATAGGGCAACATTGTTATATTATTAGGCAATATTGTTTAGTGACAAGCTTTGACTGTAGTAATACAATTATATCATAATAAATATTTTCAGTGCAATATAATATGATTTTAATAAGACTATTGAGGTGGGTGTGTATTAATGAGTATTAAGCCTATTAGAACTAAATGGAAAGGGTCTATGACTGATAGAGAAAGATTTAATAATCAAATGCATTATAAAAAGATAGATAGAACTTTTAATATGGAGTTTGGTTATTGGGATGAAAACTTTAAGGAATGGGATTTATTTGTAGATAATGGTATAAAGACTAACGAAGAAGCAGATTTGTTCTTTAATTTTGACATAATCAAGTCTGTCAGCGGTAATATATGGATGAGCCCTCCTTTTGAAAAAAAGGTAATTGGGGAAAACGGTAATAATTTAGTTATTATGAATCAAGAAGGCTTAATTGCAGAGGTATTAAAGGATAAACACGATACAATACCACACTTTATTAAGGCATCCATTGTTACCCCCGAAGATTGGGAAAAGTGTAAAAAAGAAAGATTTAGACGAGATGATCCAGATAGAATAATTGATGTTGAAACATTAAAAAAGATGCATCCAGAAAATAGAACTTATCCCCTTGGTGTAGATTGCGGTTCTATGATTGGTAAAATAAGAGACATGCTAACCTTTGAGGGTTTAGCCTATGCTTGTTATGATTACCCGGAGATGGTAGAAGATATGGTGGAAACTTGTTGCGTCTTGGTTGAGGATTTTTTAGATCAAGTACTTCCACATATAAAGTTTGACTTTGCTTCAGGTTGGGAAGATATTTGTTATAAGAATGGACCCATTGTTTCAGTTTCTTTTTTTAGGGATGTTGTAATGCCAAGATATAAAAGGATAAGTAGCAAACTAAGACAAGCAGGAATTGACATATGGTATATAGATTGTGATGGAGACGTAAGACCAATATTACCTTATTTTCTTGAAGGAGGAATCAATTGTTTGTTTCCTTATGAAGTAAATTCCTGCTGTCATCCTAAGGAACTTTTAGATGAATATGGAACCGCTTTAAGAATAATGGGCGGTTTTGATAAGATGGAATTAGGCAAGGGAAAAGAAGCCATAAAGGCATATATGGAATCTTTAGTCCCTATAGTAGAAAGAGGTGGCTATATACCTTTCTGCGATCATAGATGCCCTCCTAATGTAAAACCAGAGGACTATTTATACTATCTTGATTTGAAAGAAAAAATGTTTGGTTTATAATTTCAAATTTTTAATAAAGACCGCTTAAATAACTGTCATTATAGAGAATGCGAGTAGATGTGTTTACACAAATCTACTCGCATTTCTCCCCTTATAAAGAAAATCAATTGAATCCAAATTTGTTTTTGTTACTGCGGCATCTTACTCATATCCATATATATCATATTCCACCGATGACCATCTATATCAGAAAATCCAAGTTTAATGAAAAACTCTTTTGATTTTTTAACGTCTTTTACTGGAAGATTAATCCAAAGTTGTTTTGTCATAATTACCGCCCCTTTTAGTTAAGTATTTTCATACTAATATAACCAAAAGCACAATTATTGATTCGACTTCTTCAAAATTAAAGTAGTTAACCACCAACCGATACCAAGAAGTACCACAATACCAGATAGTACCACCCAAATTTTCATTTCAAATCCATATAAATAAATAACAGTTAAACTAATTGTTATCCATAATAATCCTAACGTTACCCAATTTGGAACGTTTTTTATCAAGGCTACACCAATAGTAATTAATACAAACGCGCTTACTAAGAATGTCATGAATTGGCTATTCATTATATCGATGGGGAACTGTGATCCTCACCCAATACCTACAATAGCACCGAGAATTATTAATACATATCCTAAAATTGTTAGTCAGTCATATTGTTTACACCATCCTTTATGAGTTCTATTTAATCTTTTAACTATGTCAATATACTATAACACCGCTTATGATTCCAATAGTAGATTTTATTTTTCAATAACTAAAGTTACAAGAATATAGCAACTTTTTATTCTTAAATAAGAAGAATAAAGCACAGCTACAAATATTATATAAAGCAGAATATTAATTAAGTATCCTTCGTTATAGAGCATCAAGTATTTATAAATACAGGTTATACCTGGGATAATAAAAAACATAGCGGACACTATTCTTCCAATTTTATCAAAAATAAATGGATTTTTCGATAATTTATAATGATTATTTGTAAAATTCGATGTTGCTACAAATTCTATAAATTTAAAACATACGAATCCTAAAAATCATAGAGGTAAAATTTTAAGCTGCGACAAGAAGTCGCTAATTGGTAGTGTTTCGTAAGAAACTGCGTTAGTTACTAAACGTATCCTCGCTCTAAACTGCACTCCAAGTAATTGGTTTGTAGGTTGCATAAGAGTTAATTACCCAAGGCTATTACTTTACGCAGAAGCAATGCTGGGTTAGGGGAAAAGTGGAAAGTATAAACGAAAGTTGAACCTTTGTAATCTTCGTCATTTACGATAAGCGTACTGCGGAGTAACAAGCTTAATATGGATAGGAAAGATTGTATCGTAATCCAATCGTGCAGTAACTCATATATCCATCGGAGTATAGAAGGATGCTTACCCATTTATATCTACTATTAGGGGAACTTGGAAAACCCTTTGTGTTCCTCGATAGAGGTAGGGCAATCGAAAGAAAGCTACAATAACAGAGGGCATGGGATTGTGGAGAAAGCGAATGCCAGTAGGACGAAAGTTCAGGGGAAAAGATAACCCACTGGATAGAGTTTGATAACTCACTCGAAAGAGGGCAGACTTCCACATGGTCATCAACACGAAAGAAAGCGGAAAGCAATTTCTTCGTAAAAGAGAAGTTTAGTTATGAAAACTGGTATTAATATCAGTCGGCTACTCCTCTGCTAATATGAAAATAATTTCCGTATCATAGTCATATTGAATTTCATAAGAGAAATCTCCTTTTAAAATTCTGCGACAACTTTCATGAAGAGCAGATAAAGGTGTTAGAATATCCTTTTTCGAAAAAATATAGGTAAGTATTATGAGTACAATTATTATTATCAATGAAAGTACTATAGGAATCAGATTTATAAAGGTGGTCAAGCAAAGTGAAGAGGATAAAATTCTTTCCTTAGGAATTAAAAAAGTTACAGTGCCTACTTGGGCATGACTAACAATTAGTGAAGAAGTATATTTTATAAGTCCTGGTTGCTTTAATGAGGTGTTGTTATCATATTCCATAAAATCGTTAAAATCAACTAGGCTGCCTTTTTTATATTCAGAGATGGATGAGAATAAAACCTTTCCATTTAAATCTATAACTGCATAGGGAAAGTCGCTTTTCAAAGGAGGTATAAAATCTTTTTTTTCTAAGGAGGCTTCTAGGTTAGATTTTATTGAATAAGTTAATCTACTATTCCAAATTCTCTGGAGGTTAAGTGAATTTCTTTATCCATATAAGTTACTTTATAGCTTTTACTATCTACAGCTAACTGACCAAACTCCTTTCTTCCAGAGATATCTTTTTGTGGAATAGAAAAAGTTTTATATCTTCTGAGATGAGCTTTAATTCTAGTTATTATCTCCATTGGAGAAAATGGTTTTGTTATATAATCATCAGCTCCAACACCTATGGATAAAATCTTATCAATATCTCCACTTTTAGCAGAAAGCATTATATCTAAAACAATAATATCTGGATTAAAGGAATTAAAAATAGCAATTGCATTTCCTCCATTATCACAGACATTAACTAAAAACTCTTCACTTATCAAATAATCTTTTAATATATTTCTGATATCCCTATCATCTTCTATGATAAGGACTTTTTCATTCGCCATAATATCCCTCCAAATGCTTTATAATTATATTTTAACATAAAAATAATCAACAAAAATCGAGAAAAGAGAGGTTACCACCCTCTTTCTTTTAGAAATTCAAATATTAAAACCTCTCTATTCTCAAAGTCTTCCTTAGAGAAATTATCTAAGGAAAGTTCGCCATCAATTCTTCCATCTTTAAGATATATTAATCTGGATGCACGGGAAGCGGCTTTTAAGTCATGGGTAACCATAACTACGGTTTGACCCTTGCTATTTAAATCTGACAATATGTTTAGAACCTCTTCTCCCGTCGTGGAGTTAAGAGCTCCTGTAGGTTCATCTCCAAATAGTATTTTAGGAGAGTTAATAATAGCTCTTGCAATAGCTACCCGCTGCTGCATACCACCAGAAATTTCCGAAGGATATTTATCCTTATCCTCTTTCAGACCAAGGCTTTCAAGAAGCTTTAGGCTCTTCTCATTGACTTCTTTCTTATTTTTATTTACTCCATATCCACAATAAGCTATATTCTCAAAAATAGTTATATCTGGAAGCAAATTTATACTTTGAAATATAAAGGAGATGTCGTTTTTTCTAATTAAGGAAAGTTCCTCCTCCTTCATTGAAGTAATATTTTTGCCAAGAAGATGTACGCTGCCACTGGTTGGTGAGTCCATACCGCTTAAGGTATATAATAATGTAGACTTACCAGAGCCTGAGCTTCCCATAATTACTGTAAAATCCCCTTCATAGATATTTAAAGTTAAGTTTTTTATCACGTTAAGAGCAGTCTTCCCTGTGACAAAGGATTTACAAAGATTACTCGCTTTTATTACTGAAGATTTCATAAAATAATCACTCCTCCGTTAATTCTGTGGGTTTAGTATTTTTTATAGCTTTGCAACATATAAGTGCAACTCCTAATATTAAAAGAACCATAGCCATTATTAAAAGCAACATTGTTACTCCTGATATTATTAATACATCTAATTTGCTTAAAACCATGCCAAGAATTTTCCTGCTAAAAACTAGATTTAATGTACAAGCAAATATAATGCTTAATATTGTTAATATTGATATTCTATAAAGATATTGGTTTCTAATGTCTTTATAGGTGAAGCCCAGTGCCTTCATTATTCCGAAGTTCCTTCTATTATCTCTAATATCCATTATTATAATATTTAATATTGTTACTCCACTGAAGACTATGAATACTATTATTAACAATTGGGTCATCGGGAGTAATGTACCTGGTATGGGATCTAATGTATATTTCATCATAGGTTGAATATCACTAGCGTTCAAATTAGAATATTTATTTTTTATTTCTTTTTCGAAAGCTGCTTTGTCAGTACCTGCTTTAAGTATTACAAAAATTTCATTGAAAATAGATCCAGGAAGTTCTTTTTCCACAGAAGCGGTTAATAATCTTACACCATATCCATTAGATAATAAAGAATTATAGGAATTCTTAATGAATTCTTACAAATAAATTTAAATAAATGAAATTTTGTTTCCATTTTTAAACGGGATAATATATTTAGTTAAAAGGCAATATATAAAAGGATAAAAATATTGATTGATGGAGGTATGTTATGAGCATTTTTAAAGGAATTTTTGGAAACGACGAAGAATTACAAAGAGATACTAGTGACGATGACATGAAAATTTATCTCCGAGAAGAGAAACTTGACATTGCAAAAAACAGAGTGCAAAAAGGTGATGTAGAATTTGGGAAGGAAATTATAGAAGAGCGAAAAATCGTAGACGTGCCAGAAGCTTGGGTAAATAGAAACGGTGACCCAAATGTGATTGACACCGATATCAATGAAGATTAATAAAGTTAGGCACACCGCAAAAACTCTAATTATCACTCGTGGAGTACTGATCGGGGGATTTCTAGGGATGCTACTTGGATCTCTTAATAAAACTGGTATTTTGATTATTCCTGGACTCAGCTCTACTTCATTTAATGAAATCATTGGAGGAACCTTACTAGGTGCCATCATTGGAGGTCTTATTGGAGTAGTTTTAGCCTTATATTTCACAAAAAAAATAAGAGCTGATTGTGAAGCAGACGAAAAAACAAATAATCAAAGCACTTATGATTATAGTAAAAATGCTGCTTTTCAGATTAAAGAAGAGCAGCTGCACGTAGCAAAAAAGTGGATTGAAACGGGGGAAAAACTTTTTTAAAAACTACTGCATTAGATAAGATACATTTAGTTGTATCTTCTAAAGCTAGTGATGTAAAAGATCATTCAGGTTTTAAATCAGTTAGTGATATAGTAAAGAGTAAAAATAATGAAGATGAAATAATTAATAATCTTGTAAGCAGTCTATCATAAGAAATATCTATCTAATCTAGTAGTCGGTAGATAATTGATTTATCTACCGACATTGGGTAGAAAGGTTTCTAAACTCTGTACTATATCGAGTTTCAATTATACAGAAACAACCGTCAAAACTCCTGAATTTAAGCCCGTTGATGAAGCATTTATGTGAATTGCACCTGGTTTTATATTGGATTGAATTATAGCAAGTGCCATTCCATTGAAAGCATGTCGATAATTAGCTTTAAAACTTTCATGACTATCAGGTCTGCCATTGTCAACTCCGATTAATGTACCTTCTCCTACAATTTCAAAGGTAATCAAGTTATCCGCAAGAGGGCATATATGACCACTCTCATCTGTGATTTTTACAGTAATATGACAAACATCCAGCCCATCAGAGATAATTGTGCTTCTATCAGCTAATATTTCTATTCTAGAGGGTTCTCCTGCTGTAGTTATTCCCTCCTCACATACAATCCTACCATCTTTTCTTCCAATTACCTTTATTATTCCTGCTTCATAGGGAACATCCCAGGATAAATGCAAATCAGAAGTTGTTGCTTGAATTATTTTTCTTTCAAAATGAGGGAATACTTCTGTCATTCCTTGTCTTGGAAACTCATAGCTTTTTACCCCGAAA
>DATCIH010000173.1:0-2416 GCA_036507955.1 Clostridiaceae bacterium
GGTTACTCTATCAAGTATTTCTTTTCTTGCTTCTGATGTATACCAAGCTTTATTTCCCATACTATATTTCTCCTCTCGTAGAGTCTATACTTTATACTATACTTATATTTTCCCTACGACAACTATCCTAACACATAGGGTAACTATACTGTTTTTATTTAATAAGCTAAATGCTAATATAATTTATGATGCATTGCTCCTGGATACAATATAAACGATTTCATTATTTTGTACAATTTCTCTATACACTTCTTCAGTTATATACACTTCATCAAAAATTCCCCATAATAAATTTAATTTTTTCACGGTGCATAAGCCTATAATAGGACTCGAATTACAAACAATCTTAGCCATTTTTAAGTTCCTTTAGTAGGTCTTTTATTACTATCCCATTTTCTACTATGTCATCATCTGTATATTCGCCCCAAGGTATATTTTTTAATTTAAGTGTATATATAAAATCATTTATAGAAAGCTTTCCAATTTCTGCTGCTCTTGATAAAGAAACACTTTTAGCCACAAACAAACTTATTGCTATTGAAATGCCTACATTTTTATCCAGTGAATCGCCATGAGCTAAATCGTCTAATAACGGAAGTACATCTTCTGGTATAACCACAGCATTGTCTCTTCTCAATTCCATAAAACAAAACCTTCTTTTTACTTATTATAACATAATCGTATTATTCTTAGTCCAAATCCCCAAAGAATTATATTTACTATATCCGTACTTATTAGCCGAAAGATAGTTCCGATTCTCGTAATATATTTGGCCCCCATCAGATATTGCAAGCTTTGCTGGCGATACCTGATATACGCTAGCCTAGTTGGATGTTTGAAACCAATAGATGTTCTTTTCCATGTATTAGAATATGAGAAACAAAAAAATACAATTAAATTTCCAATTTTTGAATGGTGACAGGTACCTTACACCGCACTCAAATGAATAAAACCTCTCCTGCAGTAAATAGCACTGCAGGAGAGGTTTAGTTAATTTTTTTAATGTTCACCTTTTGTTTCAACTAATTTCCTCAATTCGTTAATTTGCTCATCACTAAGACCGGTAGCTCTTCTTATTTTTTCTATAGGATCTCCATCTTTAATCAGATTTTCTGCTACAAGTTTGATTCCCTTCTCTATCCATATAGCCTCAGTCTTTGGGTCATAAAAACCTTTAAACATAATTTTAACCTCCTCATCAACATCATCCTTCAAATCATACCTATTTAGTAAATAAGATTTTAAATTTACAATAACCGTAGTCATTTCATCATAATTCGTTACTTCTATTTTACCATCTTCGTACGCTTTTTCAATAGCAATATAGGTCTTAGTAATGCTTTCTAGTAATTTTATATTTAATAAATTCATTTCTTTTTCAATAAAAGCTTTTGACCTTTTACTGTTTTTTATTCTTTCCATATCCTTTCGCAGCTTAAATATCTGCAAGGGATACAATAAATACATATTCTCTTTATATAACCTATCCAAATCATAATCCCAATATTTTAGTACTTTAACTTTGAAATTAATTGGTAATGCCTTAGGTATCTCAATCTCTAACTTTATTTCATTATCGATTCCTTTTTCCTTTTCTAGCATTATCAAATAAGGCTCTGGTAATTTTAACCTGAGTTTATTCTTTTCTTTGAAATATACAAGCTTAGCTGCCCTCTCAAAACTATATCTAAACATTCTAATTAATATTTCCTCATCAAATTTAGTTTGAAATTCTAGGGCATATTCAAGTATTTTATCATCCTCCATAGCTGTGATAAACATATCGGCATGAAATGTCATATAGGTTGATGAAAAACCTTTGGTATTTATTATTTCTGTATTGTTGTAATTTATTTCAGCTTCATAACTAAGGTCATCTCCATAGGCAGCATTTAGGAAATCAATAATTGGTCGTTTTTCCTTTAGGGTAAATAGTTTTTTCATTATCTCATCCATCTGAAGATATTTATTATCGCCTTCATCTTCCTTAATGTAAGCTTCAACTGTAGCAATATTGTATAGCATAAAATCGATACCTCCTTATATAAAGTTATACCTATAGTATTTACTAAATATAAACATATATTCGTACTAAGTTATAATTTATCCTTTTGAATTTGAGCTTTACGTCAAGGTCGCTGTAGCTATCTATACTATCCACCTCCTGACTTTTAAATTGAATTATAGCCCCATATATGTTACTCTACCCTAGAGGTGATACACATGAAAAAGCTAATAAAAGTAGTTGGGGCAATAATAGAAAATGATAACAAAGAAGTTACTACTCACCCATGTCAATTAACTAAAGTTCGTTAGTGTTTACATATATTGGCAAAAAGGATATTGGCTATACGATGTCGAATATTAATACCAGAGAGATTAAAATATGATTTTACTGGTGGTGAATATTTTGGAC
>DATCIH010000174.1:0-8301 GCA_036507955.1 Clostridiaceae bacterium
ATTTTTAACTACTAATGGTGGCCCAGGAAATGTAAGTCAGTTCCTTGCTAACTATTTGTATATTAAAGCTTTCAATTCTTATCAATATGGTTATGGAAATGCTATATCAGTATTATTCGTAATAGTATGTATACTTGCTACTTTAATTTTAAATAAAATGTTAAAAAAAGATGTAATCGAATACTAATGGAGGGAAAAATGAAAGCATTAAAAAATTCAGATGATGATAAGAAAAAACAAAACTTCATAAAAAGATTTTTAATACTAATAGCAGCTCTGTTTTCAATTGGACAAATCTTCCCATTAGTATGGTTATTAGATTTCTCTTTAAATAAAAGTGGAGACTTGTTTGGAGCTAATATATTAAAATGGCCTAACCCTCCCCAATTTCACAATTATGTGACTGCCTGGGTGGATGGCAAAATATTTAGATATTTAGTAAATAGCGTTTTTGTAAATGTTACAGCTGTGGGATTAACCATAGTACTATCGGTAATGATGGCTTATGCCTTCGTTAGAATGGAATGGAAATTCAGAAAAGCTCTATATGGGTTTGTACTTTTAGGAATGATGATACCAATTCATGCCACTTTATTACCTAATTTTCTGTCCTTTAGAGCAATTGGTATTCAAGACTCCTATCTAGCCTTAATTCTTCCCTATGTAGCTTTCTCAATGCCTTTGGCGATATTTATTTTAAGTGGTTTTATGGAATCCGTACCAAAATCTATTGAAGAAGCAGCTGTTATTGATGGTTGTAGCATATTTGGGATAGTTTTTCGTATAATTTTTCCTATAGTAAAGCCTGCTATAGTAACTGTATTAATTCTTACGTTTTTGAATACTTGGAATGAATTTATTATGGCAGCAACCTATATATCCAGTGATACGTTTAGAACACTACCTTTTGCAGTATATAATTTTGCTGGCCAGTATGCTTCAAACTATGCAGTGCAGTTTGCGGTAATGACTTTAGTCGCCCTACCTTCTCTGATTATTTATATTATTCTTAATAAAGAAATAACTAAAGGTGTTATTTCAGGAGCCTTAAAAGGCTAATAATTTAAACAGTTATGTACATTTTGCTTGTATTAGTGCTAAATTGTATATTAAGTAGAAAAGTTTATTATTAAGTACGAGGTGAAATATCCGTGGTTAAAAGATTGTTAAATAAACTTAAGAAAAAATATATGAATTTAAGCATTAAATATAAAATGTTAATATTTTTTTACAGCATAATTATTGGAATCTCATCAGTGCTTGGCACTTATTCATACATGCTAGCATCAAATAACATTCGAACAGAAATTAGTGAAACTAGTCTAACAGATGTAAAACAAATTGGGAATAGTATTGGATCCCTGAAAAATGATATTGCTGATTTGTCAAATTTCACTATAACAAGCAAGGAAGTGCAAGCAGTATTAAGTTCAGCAGACCCTTATAAAAGTGAAAAGCTTAGCATATGCACACAAATGTTTGACCACTTACTCATATCAAAAAATGCTATAAGCTTTGTTGCAATATATGGAGATAATGGATTTCAATATTATTCTAGTGCTGATGGTAGCTCAGACATTAATAATTTAGCTTTTGTTATGCAAAGTAGCCTTTATAAGAAGATGCTTGATTTAAAAGGGCAACCGCTATGGGTTTCATTGAATGTTGAGAATCAAGTGTTTATTATCAACAATAAAAATCCCAAGGTAGCCATGTGCAGAACCTTATATGATAGTAATAGTTTAAAAAAATTAGGTGTTATGGTGATTTGTATAAATATTAACTACCTAGAGGAATTTTATACAAATACTAATATTGATAGCAACAGGAGCTTATTTTTATTAGATAGTGATAATAAAATAATTAATTATAAAAATTTAAATACCCCAACAGTTATAAATGAGAAGGATATTGCAGAGATTACTAAAGGTTTAAAAGAGGAGTATGGAAAAGCATCAGTTCATATTGGAATTAAAGATATGATGCTAAGCTACACTAATATAGAAAACAGTAATTGGAAATTAGTAAATATAATTCCTTATACCGAGCTAACAAATAATTTGAAATCAATTTTTCAGGTGACTTTATTAGTTATTATTTCTTGTCTTTTTATATCCTTTTTAATATCTATTTATATTTCAACAAATCTAACTTCACCTATAAAAACACTTCTAAAAGCTATGAAGAATGTAGCAAAAGTTGACTTCAAGTATGGGGATGAGATCGGAATTTTAGGAAATCAATATAATGAAATGCTTGATAGTATTTCAAATTTAATAGAAAAAGTCTATAAGCTGCAGCTTAAAGAAAAAGAAGCGGAACTTAAAGCGCTGCAAGCTCAAATTAACCCACATTTTCTATACAACACCTTGGACACAATATTTTGGCGTGCTGAAATGGCAAAGGAAAAAGAAATAAGTGAAATGGTATATGCTTTATCAAAGCTCTTTAGATTAACCCTAAATAATGGTGAGGAAACTACTTATGTTAAGGATGAAAAGGAATTTATTGAATATTATTTGCTACTTCAAAAAAGTAGATATAAAGATAAATTGACCTATAAAATTGATATTGAAGAAAGAATATTAAACTACACAATACCTAAGCTTATACTCCAGCCATTTGTAGAAAATGCAATTTTATATGGAACAGAAAATGATCTGAGGCAAAGTTGTATTACCATAAAAGGATATTTGGAAGATAAAAAAATAAATTTTTCTATCGAAGATAATGGCATGGGAATCAGTCAGGAAAAAATAAAAGATTTGCTTAATATGAATTCTAAAGCTGCTATAAAAAAGGGATATGCGATTAATAATATAAATCAAAGGCTTAACTTATATTATGATAAAAATTATAAGCTAGATATATATAGTGAAATTGGTAAAGGCACAATAGTAAAGATTGTAATTCCTACTAATATTAAAAAAATGGAGGAGGGGAGTTAACAATGTTCAAGCTATTTCTCGTAGATGATGAGATTGACCGTATAAGAGCAATTAAAGCCCTAATACCTTGGAGGTATTACCAAATTGAAATTTGTGGCGAAGCCAATAACGGATTAACTGCCTTCCAAGAGATTAAAAAATTACAGCCGGATATAGTAATTTCAGATATTAGGATGCCAATAATGGATGGGCTTGAATTGTTTAAAAAAATAAAGCAAGAGAATATGAAAGTTAAAGGTATAATTTTAAGTGGTTATGATGATTTTGAATATGCTAAAAAGGCAATTAATTTAAATGTTATAGAATATCTTTTGAAGCCTTGCAAACCTGAGGAGATTCTTGAAGCAGTGCTTAAAGCTAGAAATATATTGGAGCAGGAGTTAAAAAGTAAAAATATTTTAGAGAATTATAGAGTAGGTTATGATGAGAGCTTATCTCAGAAAAGAAGAGAATTATTGAAAGATCTCACCCTAGGAAAAAATGTAAACCTTGAAGATATTGATTGTAATATGCAAATGGACTGTATTAAGAAAAAAAACGAAAAATATTTTATGACCATGATATTTAGTATAGATAACAAAAGCGAAATAACTGACTATACAAAAGTAGAAAAGATAAAATCAAATATAATAAAGTTAGGTAAAAAATATTTTGTTGAAGAAACTTTGATAGAATACTTTCAAAACTCAGAAGATATTATCTTTATAATGTTTATTGAAAAAGCTTATTATAATTCTAATACCTTATTATTAAATATTAATAATTTAAAAGACGAAATAGATATATCCCTAACAGTTGGGATTGGGTCTTTGGTAAAGAATATAAAAGATATTAATCAATCCTATATTTCAGCAATTCAGGCTTTAGAGGAAAAGTTCTTTTTAGGAAACAATAGAATTATAAATTTAAAAAGTATTAATACCCATAAGGATATGGCTGGACTTTACCCAATAAATGAAGAACAAGACATTATAAATTGTTTAAGTACAGGCAATATAGAATTTATAATTCCAAGGGTAGAAAGTTTTTATAACAAATTATGTGGTGACAAACTGCCTTCTAAAGGATTTTTGCAAAAAGTCACAGTAAGTTTTTGCAGCAGAATATACAACTTTTGTATCGACAAAAATATTAATGTTAAGGATATATTTGATTCAGAACTAAAGATCTTTGACAAACTGGAGGCTTGTGAAACAATAATTGAGTTAAAAAGCTATGTTTGTTCCATCCTTAATAATGTAATATATAAAATGAAGGAAGTTAATAAGAAAAATGTTGTTATAACCATGGCAGTAGAATATATTATGAAAAGCTATAATAAAGATATAAGCCTTGAAGTGGTATCCAAAGAATTATATATATCAGCGGGATATCTAAGTTTGCTTTTTAAACAAGAGATGAAAGTGAATTTTATTGACTTCATTTCTAACTATAGAATTGAAAAGTCTAAAGAGCTTCTTAAAGATACTTCTCTTAAGAGTTATCAGGTGGCTAAATTGGTTGGGTTTAATGATGAAAAGTATTTTTCTCAATTATTTAAAAAACATACAGGCGTAACACCAACCCAATACAGACAGAATTAATAATAATTTTAAAGGAGATGAATTAAATGAAGATTAATTGGATATCTACCACAGAAAATGAAAAGTGGAAAACGAATGAAGTTACAGAGGGGCTAGTAAGTAATGAAACTCTAGAGCTTACAGGAGAACAAGATCAAACTATGGAAGGGTTTGGAGGATGCTTTAATGAGTTGGGATGGAAAGCTATTGAACTTCTAGGCGAGAAGGAAAAGGAGAAAATTTTCTATGAGTTATTTAACCCTCTAGAGGGCTGCAGGTTTAATTTTTGTCGCATGCCAATAGGTGCTAATGATTACTCCTTAGAATGGTATAGTTATAATGAAACGGATAAAGATTATGCCATGGAAAATTTTTCGATAGAAAGAGATAAGCAATATTTAATTCCATATATAAACTGTGCACTAAAAATAAAACCAGATTTAAAGCTGTTTGCTTCTCCCTGGAGTCCGCCAACCTGGATGAAGTTTCCTAGAACCTATAACCATGGAACCCTTATATGGGAAGAGGAAAATCTGAGGGCTTATGCACTGTACTTCTTAAAATTTGTGCAGGCTTATGAAAAGGAAGGAATTAAAATTCAACAAATACATGTGCAAAATGAGCCTATGTCAGATCAGAAGTTTCCATCTTGTATATGGACTGGAGAGGAATTTAGAGAGTTTATATCTAAATATATAGGACCTGTTTTTGAGAAAAACAATATGGAAACTGAAATTTGGTTAGGTACGCTAAATGGACCAGAAGTCGATAATCGCTCTTTATATACCGGGTTTGACCAATATGCGAATTTGGTACTCAGCGATGAAAATGCTAGAAAATATATAAAAGGTGTTAGCTATCAGTGGGCTGGTAAGTACGCAGTACAACAGACACATGAAAGCTTTCCTGATTTAAAACTTATGCAATCTGAAAATGAATGCGGGGATGGTTCCAATACTTTTGAATATGCTCATTACATATTTAACTTATTTAGGCATTATTTAAATAATGGAGTCAATAGTTATATCTATTGGAATATGGTTCTTGAACCAGAAGGTAATAGCACTTGGGGTTGGAAACAGAATTCTATGATAACAATAGATCCAAAGAGTAAGGAAGTTATCTATAACCCAGAATTTTATGTTATGAAGCATTATTCCCATTTCATTGAACAAGGAGCTTTAAGATTAAAGACAAAAGGTCCTTGGTCGGGTAATGCAGTAGTATTCAAAAACCCTAAAGGACAGATAGTAATAGTTGTGGGTAATAATATGGCTAAGTCAAGAAACCTTACCTTTAAAGGTGGCGGCACGGAAATTACTCTCGAATTAGAACCCTTCTCCTTTAATACTATAACAATATAAAATTATTTTCTGTATATACTTCAATGCCATTTTCAATTAGAAGTTCTGCAGTTATTCCATTTCCATTTATTAGCTTGCTTGAAAAGCTACCATCATGTATTAAGCCACAACCGCAGGAAGGGCTTCTAGACTGAAGTATTGCTTTTTTAACACCCATTATCTTAGCGATAGCTAAAGTCTTTTCTGCACCTGCTTCAAAGTGTTTAGTAAGATCATGTCCATCTTTACTAAGCACTTTTTTATTTCCATTTGTATCTATAACAATCTCACATGAGGATCTTGGGGTAGATAATCCAGCTAATTGCTCCGGACACAAAGCTATTGCTTTGCCTTCCTTCACCAAGTCTACTATTGCCTTTTGTTCGTTATTTCCCCCATTATATTTGCAATTGATTCCAGCTAAACAAGAACTCACTAAATACATACTTGAATACCTCCTTTAATTATTTAAATAGTTTTTTAGGTCTCATACTTAATGGATTATTTTAAAATAGTTCCACCCCACTCAACAACTGTAAATCCTTTTCTCTGAAAGGGCTTAAGGTGTTGTGCTTCTATATTTATAGCCTTATCTAAAGGTTTAAAAACCATCATTACTCTTAATATAGAATCTGGCGTTGGAGTTATGGTAAGCTTTGCTATATTCTCGTAATCTTCTCCAGCAAAGGTTATAAGATTATATTTATTATCTTTCATTTGAGGAAGCCAATATACTATAAATTCATTATATTCTTTTGGGGTTAAGCCCAAATACTCAAGTTTTTGTTGAAGAAATTTCTCGGTTTCATTCCCTTTGACAACAAAGCCCTTTGACATATCATAATTATTATTATAAAGTCCTTCCCAATACAAATATGAATATTCTCGTTTATCTGAAATATTAGTTAATGTACCATTTGGCTCAGCGATTACTTTCCAGCCCTCTTTATATTCTGGGTAGGTGCAAGTAAGCTTACCTTTAAACTCTAAATTTACGGTTACTTTCTGTGTTGAAGTTGGATATAGATAAATTACAGGTTTTCCAACGGGTAAATCTCTCATGTCAGTTTTAGGCTTAGGTTGTCTACAACCTGGTAATAATATGAGAGCTAAGGTTAGAGCCACAATAAGTATCTTCGATCTTGATATTTTCATGCATTTCCCCCTATTTATTTTTTATTTGATAATCGCTTAATTCCACCATAGGTAAAGGCACAACCTATAACTAAGGGGATTATGTCACCTAGTATCATGAGCAAAGAAAAATTCGTTACAATAATAGTGAAAATTACACCTAATATAATGACTATTCCTATAATTAATATGATTATAGGAGACCTGTGTAAATTTTTAATTACAGGTGCAATAATTCCAGAACCAATAAAATAACCAGGGTTAAATAGAATATTTTGTTGTTCATCAAGTTCGCTAATTTGTTTTTCAAGTGGATTTAATTCTTCGTCTTTTTCATTTTTATCCATTAATATATTTAGCAGGAGCGAGGATACAACAGCAAAATCCTGCTAAACTTTCACCTCTTTTCTTTTATTATAATTGTATCATAATACACTTAATAATGAGACTTAATGTTTCGCTTATCCTATATGCATTTTGAGTAGTTATCTAAACACAACTTTTTTCTTCAGACTCCAAACAGCTATGCTTGCGATTTGTCTTGCAACCCAGCTCTTAAAAGGATTTACTTTAGTTTCAAAAAAGTACTTCTCTTTTTCACTATAATATTCATGATCTGCAGGTAAGGTTTCTTTTGATATACTCGCCATTTTCTTAAATATACTAAACCATATTACGTTATTTAATTCAGGTGATCTAGTTTTCCTATTGGCCATTGATTCATATAATTTTTTCGAACTTTGTTTTATATCTTTCGTTACTTTATCTGAGTATTCTTTAGTCATTTCCCAAGGTGTGGCAATTATTGCTAATTCACAAACTTTATTACTTCCGCCTAAAGTTAATGAAAGTGCTTTTATGGCTTTTTCAACTCCGGAACCACCGTTGGCAACTAGCATTAAAGATTGCTTGAAAAACTTTGGTCTATGCAAACTATAAGCGAATCTATCTATAAAATTCTTCATTAAGCCAGATACATTCAAAGCGTATCCTGGTGAATTGAGAATAATTCCATCCGCCAGTAAAAGTTCTTCCTCTATACTTTCCCGGTTGTCTTTTATAGGACAATATTTTTCACCCTTAGATATACAGGCAAAACAGCCTTTACACATTTGAAAATCAATGTCACTTACGGGTACAGCCGACATATACATGTTATCTATACTAAGTCAGAAATAAATGGCTTAATCAATTAATTCCAACGTTGTTTATATATAAACAAGGGGTAGAGCTAACATATTCGACAAATCCTAAGCTAAGAGATAAAATCAAGAATTTTTTACCTACATTAAGCAAATTGTATCCAAAAGCAAG
>DATCIH010000175.1:0-12115 GCA_036507955.1 Clostridiaceae bacterium
TTGTTAAAAATCTCTGCTAATCCAATTTTCTGGCATACACCGACAATTAAATTTAACTTCCCATCAATATTCATTTTCATACTATCTATTATTTTTTTGGCATTTTCATCTAAATGTTTTGATGTTTCCATATTGTTACACATCATATACTTTGATAAAGATATATTCGACAAACATATATGAAAATCCTTTTTGAATTAAATTCATTTATTTACATTTTATATTATTAATCGTGTTAAGCATTCAACGGAATATGAGTTATAATATTATCTGATGCTAGATATGCATCTAATTCGTCAGTTTTATTAAGCAGCTGACTAAAATCAGAATCATTAGCTGTCAAGTCAACCATTGACTTCTCAATATTCGCTAAGTCGTTCTCCAATTTCTCCTGATATAAGTAAATAGTATTCTTATTTGTTTGGGTAATCCTTGTATTTAATACATTCATAGTAATCAAATTATAGCTGACCAAAAAACCGATAGAAGGTATAATAAAAATCAACAGTATTATAACTACTAATTTCTTAGATGAAATACTAATCCCTTCCCACACAAAAATAATCAACTCCATTCCATTTTAAACAATATAATTATACTATAATCCTTATTATTTCCTATATCCATTGAAAATCCTACTATTCCCAAAATAAAAAAAGACCATGAAGCTTTTAGTTTTAGAAACTCTTCATAGTCTTTCTCTATTTCATATGAAATTTATACGGATAAATCTCTTTTTGAAAAGATATATATACCTGAACCGTATAATACAATTGCCACTAGGATTAATATAATTATCGGTAAAACTTGACTTTTACCTCCAATAATATCAGTTGTATTAAAGAGTGATAATATTGTAAAATATTTTAGATTTGCTAAGTTTCCACCCATGTTAGCTAGCATCTGTATCAGATAAAAAAGAACTGGTATTCCTGCACCTATAGTAAAGGAGCGCTTTGTATCATTACTAATACAGGATGCAAAAAAACATACTCCGCTAATAGCAACGTGAAGAAAATATACCACAATGCTCATTAGGATCAATTTGCCAATATCCAGCTTACCTGGATGCATTAAGGCAGAAGCTATTATTATTGCAACGGTAGCATAGGTGATCAATATTGCTATATTAATCCATAAGCATAAGGCTTGGGTCAGGGCGATTTTCACTCTTTTATTTGGCGTAGCTAAAAGGTAAGCCATAGAGCCCCGATCCACATATCTGGCTATAAGCTTATTTGCTAGGACTATAGAAAAAATCATTGGGAACATTATCATAATCATCCCAAATAAATCAGTGGCTATATATCCAACAAGTGTAGTTCCACCTGCAACAAATCCAAAAGCCTTCATAAGGCCTGGCATAGTCTTAATTATTGCATCAAAGGCATTCACACTCTTAGGATTAAACAAGCCTACTACGCTCAAAGTATATATGGTCAATATATAAATAAAAATCATAAAAATCATTTTATTAGATTTCATTTCTCGCTTTAATAAAGGGATACTAAACATTCTTTTCACCTCCGTAATAATGCATAAATAACTCCTCAAGAGACTGAGTCTTAACATCTAAATCCTTGATTTTATATTTGTTTATAGCAGCAATTAGGTCATTTATATTGCCCTTAACGGAAACTGTAACTTTTTTCTCTTCAATAGCTATTACTTGAAAGCCTTCCTTCGCAAAGTCTTCAGCCATTTCCTTAGTTAAAAAGGTAATTACATAGGATTTGGTTTTTGACTCGGTAAGGGTTTTCATATCCTCAATTGCTACTAAATTGCCATCCTTTATAATAGCCGTCCTGTCACAGGTACGCTCTACTTCTTCAAAATTGTGTGAGGACATAAGTATTGTTTTGCCTTTTTTCTTTTCTGATAGAATAAGCTCCAGGAATTTATTTTGCATTAAGGGATCAAGTCCGCTTGTGGGTTCATCAAGAATTATAACCTCTGGATCATTCATAAAAGCGCATACTATCCCTACCTTTTGCTTCATCCCCTTAGACATTTTTTTTATTTTCCCATTAGGGTCCAATTCGAATCTACTAATAAGTTCAGTAGCTAAACTAAAATCTTTTATGCCCTTCATTTCCGCTATAAATTTAATGAACATAAGGCCGGTCATATCATCCATAAGAGTGATTTCACCTGGAAGATATCCAAGAGTTTTTTGAATTGTTGAAGCTTCTTTCCTACAGTCTAAGCCATTTATAAAGCTTTCTCCTTTGTCTGGATGAATAAAGCCCATAAGATGTCTTATGGTGGTGGTTTTTCCAGCTCCATTAGGCCCTAGAAATCCGAATATCTCTCCTTTCTTCACGGAAAAATTTAAATCAAAAACGCCTTTATTATTTCCATAATCCTTGGTCAATTGCTTGATTTCAATAACATTCACTACAACTGTTCCTCCTTATAAAAATTATTTTTAAGTAAATTCAAACATTCGTCAAATTCATCGAATAAGCCATCATAATCAAGTTTTGCTTTACTTGATAATTGATTTACATATCCATCGGTAAGCCACAAAAGCATTTTCATAACAAGCTTAGGGTCAATGCCTTCTTTAAACTTTGAAGTATCCATGCCCTCAAAAGCAATTTTATTTCTAATATCTTCACCTTTTGCTAAAACAGCTTTTATGTCCTCTTTTACCTCCTCATCCTTTTCAAAATACATGCTTGTTAAAAAGGATGGAATTCCAGGGTGCTTTTTCATAACTGACATTTCGATATTAGATGATAGCTTAATCCTGTCAAAGAAATCTGTAATGGTGTAATCAAACCTCTTCTCAATTTCATTTATAAGAGTATTGCCGCACAGATCAATCAAATAAAAATAAAAGGCTTTTTTTGTACCAAAGTAATGAAATATCATTGCTTTTGAAATTCCGGCAGCAGTAGAAATGTCGCTTATTGACGATTTTTTATAACCATTTGTGCCAAAACATTTAAGGGCGGCATCAATAATGATATTCTGTTTCTCTAAAGGTAATCTAAAAAATTTCTCCAAAAACTCACCTCGCAAATTTTTTTTCGACCGATTCGGTTAATATAATTATAGTAATAGAAACCGATTCGGTCAACAGCTTATTTAAAATTATTTGTCTTCCTGTAATTCCTCTTTATAACATTATATCTAGGTTTGCTGTGTGAAAAAAGCAATTACATGCCGAAAAATGATAAACATATGAATATACTATAAATCATAGTAAAATGTTAAAGTATACATAGAAGTATGTGTTAAAAGATGGGGGTAATTTCATGAAGTATAATTCTAGATGGAAACTAGTGTAGGTCTGTCTATTAAAGAGGTTGTAACCGGATATGTAGGAACAGAATCTGAAGTTATTACAAATACGGTTATAGAAACACGAAAGTCCAGCTATCGAAAGGATATAAAATATGAGAGATTTGAAAGAGGTATAACTTATTGGGATTCAAATCGAACACCTGTATTTGAAAATGATGAAATGAAATATATAATGTTTACTACTTCCGAATCTACAGAAGGGGTTTTAAAAAATGAGAGTATAGTACGCCAACATAAGATAATAGCCCAGCAAAAGCAGCAATTAGAACTGCAGAACAGACAGTTAGAAGCAAGGAAATTAATTTATCAATCTGAACAACTAATTGACCTAGGTGATAGTTTTAATACCACTAAATATTTTGATATGGAAGGAAATAAAATATTATATGAAAACCTTCCTGGAATTAGAGCGTTAAATGGTGAAAGAGTAGAAAATGTTAAGATTTTCGTAATCAATCCTAAAAAAGAGTATTATATGAATAACAGTACAATTCCAATTTATAATACGAGTGGAGATTTAACTTTGGTAGTATCATGTTTTCATGATATAACTGATATAATTCAGCAATCTAAAAAAATTGAGGAACAGAAAAAAGAATTAGAAGCGATCATAGAAAATATATCTGATGGTATTTCTGCTTTTGATAATAAGGGACGATACATGATATAGATGGAGAAAGGATTGACTCAGAAAATAATCCATCGCTTAGAGTTATGAAGGGTGAATATTTCAAAGATCTGAGAATGTCAATAAAGTTTCCTAATAAAACATTACAAGTAGCCGTTAGTGGAGCACCTATTTATGATAATGAAGGGAATTTTATTTTAAGGGTGCTTTGTCACCGTGATATGACCGACTACTTCAATCAGGTGGAAGCTATAAGAAGCAAATATGAATTCATGGATAGAATGATAGATACTTTTGATTTACCTGTGGTTAGATTGTCATGTACGGATTTAAAAATTGTGGATATAAATAAAAAGGGGTTAAATACACTTAAGTTACTTCGACCTGATATTATATCATTGAGTCAAATAAAAGATAATAAGCTGGAAGATTTATTTAAAGCATTAGAAACTAGTGAGTATTACCAGTGTTTAAATGATGTGCTAAGAGAAGGGAAATCTAAGTATTTGAATAAAATTGCTTTAGTGATCAACGAAAGCAATGTATTTTGGAATGTTATATCTTCAACAGTTCAGCTATTTAACATATATTACGGCGATGGCTCCCTTGATAAAAGGAAAGATTCAATTATCAAATATATTCACTCAATGAGGCAAAATTGCTTTAGACTATCAAAACTTATTGATAATATAGTTGATATATCAAAAATCAAAGCAGGTTTTTTTCAATTAAACTTATCAAATAACAATATAGTAGAAGTGGTAGAAGCGATAGTCATGTCTGTAACTGACTTTACTGATAGTAAAGGATTAAATATTATTTTTGATACGGATATTGAAGAAAAAATTATTGCTTGTGACCCAGAGAAGATAGAGAGGATAGTATTAAATCTTTTATCAAATGCTATAAAATTTTCAAATATTGGGGATGAAATCTTTGTGGATATTAAAGATAAAAATGAATTAGTAGAAATATCTATTAAGGATAATGGCATCGGCATTGAAGAGAAAGACTTTACCATGATATTTGATAGATTTAAGCAGGTTGACAAAACAATATCAAGAAATGCTGAAGGAACAGGTATTTGATTAAACCTAACTAAATCTATTGTTGAACTACATGGAGGGAGTATATTTTCTGGAAGGAAAGTACGTTAATTAATGGAAATATGGAGAATAAAAATGTTCGAATACAATTGGAGCTTTCAGATATCTTTTCATAAGAGTATCCACAATCATAACTAAGGAGAAATAACAATGATATTTCAAAATTCACTCGAAAATACTGTTATAAAATTGAAAGCCTTTAACACAAAAAATAATATAGTCCATAAAAGTTTTGAAATCGGCATTTTATTAAAAGCAATTGATGGGATCCTAGAGATAATTGGTGGATTTATATTAATGTTTTTAAACCCGACAACATTAAATAGATTAATATTCTTATTAACACAACATGAATTATCTGAAGATCCACAAGATATCATAGCTAGTTTCATGGTAAAGTTAGGCTCTACATTTTCTGTAAGCACCCAATACTTTGGAGTGTTTTATTTAATTTCTCATGGGATAATTAAATTTATTCTTGTTGTTTTGTTGTGGAAAAGAAAGGTCTGGGCTTATCCCCTTACCATAGTTTCCTTAATTCTATTTATTGTCTATCAGATTTATAGATATACAATTGATCATTCAATGTTTCTAATAATACTGACTATTTTTGATGTTATAATGATATTGTTAACTTTCCTAGAATATAAAAGGATGAAAAATAGTTTTACTTTATGATATAAAGGTAACTTAAAGCGAGGATAATTTATTGAATCAGAAGGGGTAGTAGTATGAATGAGATAAATAAACTAAATATCTTGAATGGGCAGTCAATGTATAATTACTTTAAGCAGCTATGTGCGTAGGTGAGGTTACGGATAATATTTTCTCAACTCAATTTATTAATTGCCGTTGTGAAGCTCACCAGGTATCCCTAGAGCAATATAATAAATTAACTTTGAGGCCTTTGCAAATGCTTTTTAAAAACCAATTTTCTCATATTGTTTTGTGGTTTGATGATGATATGTTTTGTCAGATTAATCTTCTTACAATTCTTGCTTATCTTAATCAAATTAATTATAGTTATAATGTGACTTTCAATTTAGTAGGTCCCAAGTTTAGCTTAGTTAATTCCTTCGAATTTAGTGTACAAGGCTACTATCAACTGTTTAAAGAAGTCATGCTTAATAGGTGCATACCTGAAAATATAAATTTATCTATATTGGAAAATGGAATTAGGCTTTACCTTCAATACTTAAAAGAAGAAAATGAAATTACAATATACATTAAGCAACATGAAGGTTTACGAGTGGAGCTTTTAGTAACAGAGCTATTAAAGTTATTCCCTGAATATGGTTTAGGAGATACTCAATATATACAATTAATTGAAAAGTGTAAAAAAAGCAATTAAAGTTTTATGAGAATATTAAGGAGTCCCGTCAAGTAATGCTTACAAATTGAACCAAGATGTTTGATTAAAGTTGCCACTTCTGTATTCGTAATTATATATATTGGAGGTTATTATGAAAATTACAGATTTAACTCAATTAATCAATTCGGATATGCCAGTTTTCCCAGGAACAGAAAAGCCAATTCTGAAGAATACAAACACAATAGAAAAAGATGGTTTCAGAGAGACGAAAATCACTATGTACTCACATACAGGTACACATATAGATGCACCTGCACATATGCTTTTAAAGGGACCTTATTTAGATAACTTAGAGGTAGAGAATTTTATTGGAAATGCTACTATTTTAGATTTTTCAAATGGAAATATAAAATCGATAGATATAGATATCTTAATGCCCTATGAAGAAAAAATAAAAAATGTTGACTTCATAATAATAAAAACCGGATGGAGTAAATACTGGGGAGATAAAAAGTATTATGAAGCCTTCCCAGCTTTGAGTGAGGTCTCCGCCAAATGGTTATCACAATTTAATTTAAAGGGCATTGGCATTGATGCAATTTCAATTGATGATATAAAATCCTCAACCTTTCCTGTCCATAAAATATTAATGCCAATGAACTTTATAATTATTGAGAACCTAACAAATTTAGACTCCATTAGTAGCGAGTATTTTATATTAAGTATTCTCCCCCTAAGATATAAAAATGCAGATGGTTCACCAGTACGAGCTATTTCAATAGAAAATATATAGCTGAAGCTACTTCCCAGGGAAGTTTTGCTGTCCACTTACACAGTCAACCCTACCAAACATGCTTTCAAGTCTCTGGAGAGCGATCTTTGGTAAGGGTGGCTTTGATATACTACTCAAATTGTCTATAAAATGGCCAAGGGTACCTGTTCCCGTCAAGGTAACGTCTATACCTTTTGTGTAACGACAGAACCGGTAGGCAGCCTCCATTATTGATTCGGCATAACCATTGTCAATAAGAAAATCAATAGTTTTATCCTCCATTACAAGTTCACCATCCACCTGCCCAGCAGCCATCATTTTCTTTACATCAAGCTTTAGTTGCTTAGGGTCTGATAAAGAGGCTCTTACTGCAAACATGCAGAGCGTACCAACATTTTTTTCCTTAGCCCTTGGTAGAATTGTTTTTACTGCAGAGGGATTAATAATATTGTAGCCTACCATAATTACATCCCATAAATCATCAGTTAATGCTATTTTCATAGTTTCATGGGTTGTATCACTACCAAACAACTCTGTTAAGCCTGTAAACCGTATTTTTCCCTTTTCCTTCATCTTTACAAGCTCAGGATAAAACCTATCCCTAACCTTTTTGTAATGTTCCGGTGCTACACCATGTATATGATATATGTCAATATAATCTGTTTTCAGTTCTTTCAAACAGTCATCCACGTTTTTTTCTAATTCCTCAGCAGATTTAATCTCACCATTTATGTCATAGGGAAATTTTGTAGAGATTATATAGCTATCACGAGGGATACCCTGCAAAGCCTTTCCTACTGCTGGCTGTGTACCATAAGCATAGGCGGTGTCAAAAAAATTCACCCCATTATCATAGGCATAGCGAATGATATTGCAGGCATTATCAATGCCCTTTGAAAACATTCCAAGCCTGCTATGGCCCCCACATCCTAAACCTACAACGGATACTTCAAGTCCTGTGCGTCCCAAAACAACTTTTTCCATTAAACTCGCCTCCATTTTTTATATATTCCTTGAGTCATACATACTACCAACGCTTTTAATATATATTATAGCATAAGGATATTTTAAAATTTTTCAGGAGGATAATATAACCCGGTTTTTATTCCTTCTACTCTAAAGGCTTCGATATATACTGTGAGATTTACTATGAAAATTATAGATGATATAACAAATTTTATTTTTCTTGAAGATTCTATGAAAAACGCGGATATTTTCCTGGTCCCTTGTCAAAATCATTCAAGTACACAAAGAAATATAGTACGGAATGGGAATTTTTAAAAGATGTACTTATCCAAAACGGTGTTGAAGAAAATGCTGTTTTAAGGGAAGATAATGCTGAAAACACCTACCAAAATGACCTTAATTCCAAGATAATTACGGATATACATAATCTAAACATCAAAAAAGCAATTATATGCAGCAAAGACTATCATGCCAGGCGATGTTTAATGTATTATCAATTATCCTATCCTAAAACTGAATTTATGATTTGTCCCTCCCAGACCCATGACTTTAGCCGAGATAATTGGTTTAAAAGTGAGTACGGTATTGAAAAAGCAATGGGAGAATTGATGAGATGTGGGGGACAATTTAAAGACTTAATACGACGGAAATAAGTTATGAAGACTACCAAATTTATGAGTTTAGTGTAGATAGGAGGGTATTTCTATGAGAAATATGATAAAAACTCTTTCAATATCACTTTGTTTTCTCTTACTTATTCTTTTTAGGACTAGCATAGCTTATGCATCTACTAACTTAGATAAGCCTTTTGAAAAGCATTATATTTCAGATAGCATAAAAGCAGAGCTTTCTGCTCTTTTAGTGAAAGAAAATTTAAGTGAAAAGATCTCTCGTGATATACCCAGCGACACCAACAACTTTACTTTATCCCCTCCAATTAAGCTTTACAAATTAATAAACCAAGGTCCCAATTTTATAAATGAGTACAATAACAAAAATAATATGACTACCTATATATCAAATTACTATAGTATTATCCAATGTATAAAATCTAGCTCTGGGAGAGTTTTAGGTACCATTTACTACGATAGGATTGACGAGAATGACTTGAAAAATGTAGATTTTTGGTATGATCCTTCTGATAAAGCAAATTTCTTAAAAAGGTATAAAGCTATAGGCAATACCTGGCATATATCCTGGATTGATCAAGGATCCTTTAGTCCTGCTGATTATTTTGGTGATTTAGTAGGCCTTCAAAAAAAGTTAAGCAATGTAGACATAAATAAAATAAATGATATATTTTTATTGCAAAGTGATAGCAATATACCAGCTATGGTCTATGTACAAACACCGGCTGGGGAATATATACAATCTCAAGGATTTCATGAGCTCACAAAAAAACATTATAAAGTATCGCATGAAAAATGGTGGAACTTCCAGTGATATCATGGATGTTTCTAAAGTTTATCAACCACAGTTAACGCCGATTACCAGAATGGGTGGACAGTCTTACCCGCTGTTATTCTTAGTTATTCCTATTATTGCTTTACTTGCATTATTAGTGTTCTTAAAATATAAACATGAATAAGTGGCAGGCACATAAATATAACTTATTTAATAAGTTATAAGTTGAACGAAACCGCAAACGGGGGCTAATTTTAACTAAAGCGTTATATGCTACTGAGCTTTAGATTTATATTTTAACCAAACTCCTTTATTATTTATTGTGAAAACAATATTTAAAAGGAGTCTTTATTATTATGACTGAATTGAGAGAGAAAATGCTATGTTAATACCTGTTATAGTGGCATTAAATTTTTTCTACAAAAATATTATGGGTTTTGATTGGAACATGAAACATGTACCCAGAGTTAAAAGAGCTATGGTACTTCCTTCTGTACTATCTAAGGATGAGGCTACAAATCTTAAAATTACTGATATTGACAGCAAAAATATGCAGATTATTATTCGTCAAAACTTTGGTTGTTTATCGGCATTGGCCCTTTAAAACAGCTGAATAATAGGACTCTACAACGTGTATTTGAAGAGTCTAAAATTAGATCTCTAATAACTAAGAAAATAAATAATTGAAAGTCCATAGGTAATTTAAACTCGTTCGTTCAACTGGGTATATGGCTGCCACTTATACTGTTAAATAAAACCCAGAATTACAACAACGAAGAGATGACACTAATCCAATAAAAAATCATATAATAAAGTAGGATAAGCTATATGGAAAGTTGAACTACTTTTATGTAAAACCAATTCAAAATTGAGGGTGATTGAATGAAACAAAAAACAAATCTAACCGGAACGGTAATATATCCCAATGATCCAGATTACTGGCAAGCACGTATGAATTGGAATCCGTTCACCAATGAATTTCCCATCGTATTTGTTTTTGCTCATCGAACAGAAGACGTATCAAATGCTGTCAAATGGGCTCGTGAGAATAATGTCCCCATTCGTATGAGAAGCGGCAGACATGCTCTAGCAA
This sequence comes from Clostridiaceae bacterium, assembly GCA_036507955.1. GTDB lineage: Bacteria > Bacillota > Clostridia > Clostridiales > Clostridiaceae > DATCIH01. The sequence goes on from DATCIH010000175.1 coordinate 10,594, forward strand.
AAGATTTTTCTCAGACAAATGGAGGAATCGTAATAGATACTAGTAAAATGACAAATGTAATATTAGATAAGAATCATGAAACCGCCAACGTTGAAGCCGGAATACGTGTAGGTGCCCTTGTAAGGATGCTTGCGCAGGAAGGCTTTATGGCTCCTTTTGGAGATAGTTCCACAGTTGGTATAGGAGGTATAAGTACTGGCGGAGGAATTACCGCTATACAGCGCACAACTGGATTAATTTCCGATAATATTCTTCATGCCACCATGGTTGATGCTAATGGTGAGATTTTAAGTGTAAGTGAAAAGAAAAATCCAAACCTACTATGGGCCATTCGTGGGGGTGGCGGAGGTAACTTTGGTATCATAACCTCCTACGGATTTAAAATTTACCCAGCTCCTTCTAAAGTTGGAATATTTAAAATAGTCTGGCCATGGAAGTACTTGGATGAAGTTATAAATGTATGGCAAAAATGGTCTCCATCTGTTGATCAACGACTGGGTACCATTCTGGAGGCATATTCGAAAAAGAATGGGCTACTCAGGTCCCAGGGAATATTCCTTGGTCCGATATCAAAACTAACTAAACTAATAAAACCTTTAATCGATGTTGGACCTCCTATAAATGTATTTATTGATGAAGTTACACTACTGGAAGCAATAGAATTCTGGGCTCCTAATGAACCTTTGTTTGATACACAGAATTCTACTTGGTCATCCGCTTGGGTGAGGAGACCCTTACCCAAAGAAGGAATTAAGGCAATCCGAAGTTTCCTAACAGAAACAACCGGAAGCGAATCCAATTTCTTTTTCCTAAACTCTGGAGGTGCTATGAACCAGGTACATTCCAAGGATACAGCATTTTTCTGGCGGCATACAAAATATTATTTAGAATGGGATGCATCCTGGATTGAAGAATCCGAAAGTGAAAAGAGTATTGAGCTTGTTGAATACACCCGTAAACAACTACAGCCCCATATAATAGGGTCTTATGTTAATGTACCTGATTTAAGCTTAAAAAATTATGGTAAGGAATATTACGGTGATAATCTTGCCCAACTCCAGAAAATTAAAAAGCAATATGACCCAGAAAATGTGTTTAACTTCGTACAGAGCATACCTCCGGCTCATGTTAGTGATCACGGGTAAGGCAATTAAGATTTATATTTTCCACTGCTGCAGGCCGCTGGCTTGCAGCTTTACTGATTTTTTGATAAGGAAATAGAATCGAAGGTTTTTCCATAATTATACTCTCAACTAAATTCTCTTTCCTTTGTCAAGGACAACTCATAAAAGACCCTATGAGACTTTAAAAAGATGATTTCTGTATTCCCCAGGAGTAATCTTCTTAAAATCCTATGATATTTTTTAATAAGTTATAAGTAATGGTCGAGTAGAAATGGGAAATTACTCTCCCAAAACCCTCACAGAACCGTGCTTGCGGATTTCCCGCACACGGCTCTTCATAACATTATTCACAGTATTAGCTACTAATTACTTTACCTTCAAATAGGTTCACATATATT
>DATCIH010000176.1:0-14395 GCA_036507955.1 Clostridiaceae bacterium
TATATGCAAAGTCACAGAGTATGCCTTTTGATGTAGCTAATGAAATAACTGCTCAAATCGAGAAGTATGAAAGAGATTTAAAATATGCAGACGATGATGATAGAGATTTGATCAATGTCTATGATTATGTTGAAGAAAAACATCATGCAATCCTTGAAGGTTCGGAAAAGTACATGGGTATTATTGCTTCTAAATCTGCACACCCATGCGGATATTTGTTATATCAAGGGAACATTAAAGAAGATATAGGGTTGATTAAATGTAAGAGTGAGTCAACAAAAAAAGAAGTAGTCACAACTGTAATTGATGGAGGAGTTGCTGATAAATATAAGTTCTTAAAGAATGACTTACTTAAAGTTGATGTTGTTCTTTTAATTGACAAGATTTATAAAAGAATTGGTATTACCCCTCATACAGTAAATGAATTATTAGATATTATCAAAGAGGATAAAAAGACATGGGGTATGTATGCAAAAGGATTAACTATTGGTATTAATCAAGTTGAGAAATCATCTACAACACAAAAAGCAATGAGATATAAACCTAAGAATATTTCAGAGCTTACAGCATTCATTGCAGCCATTAGGCCGGGGTTTAAGTCTATGTACCATACCTTTGAAACAAGAAAACCATTTGATTATGATACTCCAAGTTTTGATAAATTAATTCAGACTGAGGAAATGCCATTCTCCTTTGTATTGTATCAAGAGCAGACAATGGCAGCATTAGGATATGCAGGATTTCCAATGGATGAGAGTTATGGTATATTAAAAGCTATCAGTAAGAAAAAAGCAGAGATTATCATGCCTTTGAAAGAGAGATTCTTAGATGGATTTAGTAGTAAACTCGTACTAGAAGAGAGCATTTCAGAAGAATTAGCACTAGAAAAGAGTGAAAATATTTGGACGATCATTGCTGATTCTGTGAATTATAGCTTTAATGCTTCTCACGCTTTGAGTTATGCTATTGACTCAGCATATTGTGCATATTTAAAGTCTCATTATCCTTATGAATTTTATGAAGTAATGCTACAATCATATTCTGACAAGGGAAATAAAGATAAGGTGGCATTATTCAAGAAGGAAATGGTTGAGGGTTTTGGAATTAAAGAAGGAGAATATAAATTCGGACTAGATAATACTAAATTTCTAGCAGATAAAGAGAATAAGACCATTTATCCAGAAATGTTATCAATTAAGTTTCTAAACAAAGAAATGGCACATACTCTGCTAAAACTATCAAAGAAGAAATATAATAACTTTTATCTATTACTACGTGATATTAAGGCAACTAAGGTTAATTCAAGACAATTTGATATTTTAGTTAAACTAGGTTACTTTAGAGATTTCGCAGAGATTAAAAAAATACAGACATTTAATGAGTATTTTGATTTATTAGGTGGTTCTAAGCAAATATCTAAAGAAAAGGCTGTTTCTGCTAATCTACCATTAGAGTTAATTGAGAAATATTCAAGATCAACAGACAAAACCTATGTAGAATTAGATGTTGATAATATTTTGTTAGGGTTATGGGAGTCAATCCCTGATGAATCATTAAACATTAGAGACCAAATAAGAAATGAGGTTGAATTATTAGGGTATGTAAAGTCCATGAAAGAAAATATACCTTCAGATTATGGAGTTGTAATTGATTTAAACACTAAATATTCACCAATAGCAACTATTTACAGAATTAATGATGGAAGTATTGAGGTTATAAAAACAGATACAAGAAAATATAAAGCAAATAAATTTGAACAGTTTGATATGATTAAAACCATTACTAAAGAGCCTAGAAATAAAAAGAAGTTTATGGGAAAGGATGAAAAAGGGAAAGGGATTTATGAAACTCTATCAGAACAAGAAGATATCTTAACCCAATGGACAATAATTACTTTTTAACAAATAATAAATAATATATTTGACTTAATATACCCCATATGCTATACTTATATACATAAGGAGATGTCAACCGACAAAACAAAATTCTGAACGAAATGAAGGTGTATTATCATGTAAATTACATTATACCATATTATCACACCTCTGAAAGTGGCTTGTAGCAAGGGTTTCAGAAACCCAAAATAGGTTAAAATCAGGTTTTTATGGGATTACAAAAATATAATATGAAAGAAGGAATACATAATGAGTTTTACACCTAAGCAACGTTTTGTGGAGTTAAAATCTAAGAAAATGAATAGTGGATTAACTGAGGAAGAACTTGTTGAATTTAATGTTTTAGAAGACGCATTAATCATGGATGAAGTTATTAAATATTGTGGTAAATAAGGAGGCGAAATGATGGAAAATTGGATTGTTTGCAGTAAGGAAGAATATGACTACCGAGATAGAATAAATTTCAAGTACATCGTGGACGAATCAGATGACACTGTTACATATTATAAGCAGAAAGTATTAAAAGTTTATGGTCAAGAGTGGTTTAATAAAAATCATAAGGAAGGTGAGTAATAGTTGTCTGATTTGTCCATGTGTGAGAATCTTTATGATTGTCCAAAAGCAAGTCATTGTCATAGATTCTTAGCTGATAAAAGTGAAGATCAGGTATTTATCAAGTTCTGGAATATCTGCAAAGAGTCAAATAATTATAAATGGCAATGGGTAGTAAATGAAGAAATTAATTGTTAAGGAAGAGGATGTTACATAATTAAAATCATGCTCGAATGTATTAAGGAATGCGAAGGTTATATTATGGGAGAGAAATATACAATGGTAAGTTGTTCAGGGAAATATGTTGAGATGGTTAATTCAAATGGATTTAGAGAAATTATGCTAGATACTTATTTTAGTGGATATGCTAAACGGTTAAAGAACAATAAATAATAATATAGGAGGAAATAAATGAACAAAGTTACAAAAAGGGATGGTAGAATTATCACATTTGACAAGGACAAAATCACTAATGCAATTAAATTAGCAATGATTCGTACAGAAAAAGGTATTGATGAGGCATTAGCTGTTGATATATCAGATAAAGTAAGTAAAATAGACAAAAAGGACATGAATGTTGAAGAAATTCAAGATTTAGTAGAACTTAAATTAATGGCAAGTGCAAGAAAAGATGTAGCAAAAGAATTTATTACATATAGAAATAAACGAAGTGAAGTAAGACAAAAAAATACAGAGTTAAATAAGAAGATTGAGAAAATTCTCCTCTGTAGTAACATTCAAAATTCTAATGCCAACGTAGATGAATATTCTTTCGGTGGAAGAAAGTTCGAAAGTGCAGGATTATTACATAAAGATTTTGCAATGAAGAATTTACTTAGAAGTGATGTTGCTGAAGCATTTAAAGACAATAGAATTTATATCCATGACTTTGATTCCTATGATATTGGAATGCATAACTGCTTGTATATTGACCTAGGAAAATTATTGACTGATGGCTTTACAACTAGAAATGGTGATGTAAGGGGAGCGAATTCAATTGGAAGTGCAATGCAATTAGTAGCAGTTATTTTTCAGTGTCAATCGCAGATCCAGTTCGGAGGTGTCGGTAGCATTCATTTAGATATTGATCTTGCTCCTTTTGTTGCCAAATCATTTAAAAAGTTATTCTGCAAAGGATTATTCTATTTTGATGGAATTAAAGACCCAAAAGAATTTATTAATGAAAGCGAATTAGAAGTTAGATTAGATAATGTAAGCTATCTACAATATAAATTTCCAAAGGCAACAAATTACGCTTTGTTAGAATTAGATAAGGATGGACTACAATCTGCTCAAGCAATGTTTCATAATCTAAACACTCTAGAATCACGTCCCGGCTCACAGTTACCGTTTACCTCAGTAAACTATGGTAGAGACATTACAACGGAAGGAAGGATGGTTTCTGAGTGGCTGTTAAAGGCCAGTCTTGATGGAATTGGTAAACACCATACTACAAGTATCTTCCCAATTAGTATTTTCCAATATAAAAAAGGAACAAATGATATTGCAGGAACTCCAAACTATGATTTAAAGAAGTTAGCAATTAAATCAATGTGTAAGAGGATTTATCCTAACTGGGTGAATGGAGATTTTAGTAGTAACATTGAGGATGAGAATGATCCAAATACATTTATGTCTACTATGGGCTGCCGGACTTCTATAGGTGATGATGTTCATGGATTAGGGTTCTCTAAGATTGGAAGAGGTAATATTTCACCAGTTACAATTGATTTGCCAAAGTTAGGAATTAAACATGGTATTTGTTTAGGTAATGAGTTAGATTTGAATGGATTCTGGAAAGAATTAGATGAAGTATTAGAAATAACTGTTGAAGCATTAGTTGATAGGTTTTATCATATTTGCAATCAATCAGTTAAATCAGCACCATTTATGTACAAGAATGGAACAGTAGCAGATGCAGAAAGTGCTTTGAAAAATGGTGTATATGAAGCAATGAAACATGGGACTAATGCAATTGGATATATTGGGGTTGCAGAAATGTGTCAAGCATTGTTTGGAAAGAATCATGCTGAATCAGAAGAGATTAAAGCGTTTGCATTAGAAGTAATTGTACATATGTGGGAATTTGCAAAACAATCTAATGTTAAACATAATTTAAACTTTAGTCTTTATGCAACTCCAGCAGAAAACTTATGTAAAACAATGATGTCGGGACTTAAAAAAGAGTTTGGAGTCATTCCTAATGTCACAGAAAAAGATTATCTTACTAATTCACATCATGTTCCAGTATGGCAAGAGATTTCAATCTTTGATAAGTTAAAAGTAGAAGCTCCATTTTGTAAGTATCCTACTGGTGGTTGCATTACATATGTTGAATTAGACAGTTCAATTATTCATAACGAAGAAGCAGTAGAAAAGATTATTGATTTTGCAATGGCATTAGATATTCCTTACATGGCATTTAACTTTCCTATTGATTCTTGCTTAAATTGTGGTTATCAAAGTGAATTTAATAATGCTTGCCCTATTTGCATGAGTGAGAATATCCAACAACTACGAAGGGTTACAGGATATTTAAGCACAGACTTTAGAAACTTTAATGAAGGGAAGAAGCAAGAAATAAATGATAGGGTAAAGCATTCATTATTTACAGACTTTACAAAGGGTGAATAAATGTATATAAGTGGACTTGTAAATGAAAGTTTAGTGGATGGAATAGGAATCAGGACAACCATTTTTATTAGTGGTTGTCGCCACTTCTGTAAAGGATGTCAGAATCCAGAAACACATAATTTTAAGAGAGGAGTTGAATTTGACGAAGAATTACAATGGAAAGTAATTGATGATATAAAAAATAATCCCCTTATTCAAGGAATTACATTGAGTGGTGGAGATCCAATGTTCTCTGCAAAAGAATTAGTTGAGTTTATTGAATTTGCTAAGAGTGAACTAAATAATATAAATATATGGTGTTACACTGGATTTACATATGAAATGATTAGAAATAGTAATGATCCAGATACAATTGACTTACTTAAATTATGTGATGTTTTGGTTGATGGAAAGTTTGTATTGGAACAAAAGGATATTACATTATCATTTAGAGGAAGTTCTAATCAGAGGATTATTGATGTTAAGAAAAGTTTAAGACAAGGTACTGTAATTAAGTTAATGGAATAAATATAATATAAAGGAGATTAATAAATGAATATTAATTGTACAGTAGATGGAGAAGATGTAGTATTACCAAAATATGAATCTGAATGTGCTTCTGGTATGGATTTAAGAGCATGGAAATTTTCATGGCCTGAAAATCTGAAAGAAACTTATGAATTTCCAATTGTATTAAACTCATTAGGTAGGATCTTAATTAAAACAGGATTACATATAGAATTACCACTAGATATGGAAGCACAAATTAGACCTAGAAGTGGATTGGCATTAAAGCATGGGATATCAATTGTTAATTCACCCGGAACGATTGATGAAGACTACAGAGGTGACTTAGGTGTAGTTCTTATTAATATGAGTAATGAACCTTTCCTTATCAAAAAAGGAGATAGGATTGCACAAATGGTATTTAAAAAGGTTGAGAAGTTTGATTTGCAAATTACAGATAAATTAGTTGCCACATTACGAGGTGAGGGTGGATTTATGAGTACTGGGAAGGTTTGATGCTTTCCCTTCAAACTAAAATTAAGAAAGGATGTTGAACCATGAAAAGTGGTCAAGATATGTTCAATGAAATGTTAAAAGATGCTAGTAGTCATACCAAAAGTACAGGGAATTTAATTGGAAAATCTATGAAAAGTATTTCAAGAGTTGATAAATTAGAAACTCAGGAAGTATACAAACCAATAAAAGTAAAATATAAGAATTGGGAAGGGGAAGTTGGAGTTAGAACAATTATTCCTCTAAAAGTATTGTATGGTCATACAGATTTTCATAAAACAGATCAATGGTTAATGGATGTATGGGATATTGATAAAGATGCTCCAAGGACTTATGCAATACTAGATATTATTGAATTTATAAAGGAGGACTAATGATGGAAGATAAATATAATTTAGCACTTCATTATCTAACTATTAATAATTCAAAGTATGGAGTTTATTGCGATCAATATCAAAGGTGTCCACAAGGTTTTAGTAAATTTATCAAGTATAACGAATGTCATAGAGTAATAAGTTGTGCAGAATGTTGGAATGAGTCTATTGATAAAGAATTGACTAAAACCCCATGAAACTGATATTTGCTTCTAATATTTAGACAGAGATAAAGGCAGGGTGTTCAATACTGCCTTTATCTCCTCCAAAACAGGATCCATTCTATTTCAGATGTCTTACTTGATAGCCTTCAAGCAAAGTTAGTATATCACCTTTTATAATTTATATACATTAGGAAGGAGGGAAAGATATGTATACTGAAGAACAATATAAAACTTATGAAAAATACTTAATTCAATTAGGTAAGGAAAGTTTTCTTGATAATAGTGTTTATCATAAATTCGACCAATGGTTGCAAGAAAGTAATATTCCTATTGCTATTCAAAATGCAATGGATGAAAGATTTGAAAAAGAATTTAATGACTAATCTAAATAAACAACCTTATATCAATAGTTAGGTATTTATCCAACAACCCCATAAAACCAAAATTTCTTTAAGGTAGCAATATTTAAGAATCCAAAATAGTAAAAATTAAAACTACAACCTCTAGAACCCTTACTACAAGCCACTTCTAGAGGTTGGTTATCATATTTATCAAAAACACTAGTAAAAATGGCTGTTTTACCATATAATGCTGTATTCCCATAAAAGCAGAATTTCATAGGGGTAGAAAGGAGTTAAACAATGATTAAAATAACTGGTAAATTAGAAGGAGAATTAGACATAAAAAGATTCTACCTAGAGGGAGTAGAAATCGAATGCATTTGCCCAAAATGCAAAGTAACATTTGAATACGATCAATATTTAAGCTATCCAAGTGTAAATGAAGTAATGGAAATAGACCTTTATTGTCCAGATTGTGATCACGAGTGGATGGAAGAGATTAAATTAAGTATCGGAATTACGTCTAAATAATAATTTTAAAGGAAAGGAAGACCATAATAGATGGATGTGTTTGAAATTGTATCTGAAATTAAACAGTTATTAAATCTGTTCCCAAAACTAGACAGAATACAAATTGGAAGATTAAGATTATTGTCAAGTAATCTTAGTGGTGAGTGTGGAAATATTATTTACGACATGATAAAGGAGGATGAATAAATGACTAAGAAGAAAAAATTATTAATGATTCCCTTTTCATATGGAGACGAAAATATGCAGAGTTATTGCAATTACTCTTATGAAGAAGGAACAGAAAACTCTAATATTATATGGTGGGATACCTTAGAAAATAAACAAGTGAATGATTGGGTTCATAAACCAGATGAATTTAATCGTTATACTAAAGAATCAAACCCAAACTATTTAAACCAACTTTTTGAGTACCAAGATAGATTATCAGAAATTCAGGAGAGGAAAGATAGTTTAAGATATACACAAGTAGAATCAATTGTTTGGAAAGAGAATTTTGAGTTTGATGATACTTTATATCTTGAGGGAATGTCTAGAGGAAGGAGTGCAGCAAACTTTAATCTAGTTTCTCAAATTGATAATAAATCTTATAATTTGTTCATGACTGATATTCTTAATATGGTTCAAAATGCTGATATACATAAAGGTATCATTAAAGGTAATTGGACATTTTGCAAACGTGGCTCAAATTATGGTGTTAAATTATTAAAGCAAACTGTAGATTGAATAACACATTTTAAAGGAGGAATAATAATGAAAGAAGCCGAAATATTTATAAATGATTGTTGGGAAGAAGTTAAATTTTCAGAATTAAAAAAGGACAATAGATTCAGAATATATACACCTTCAGGTGAGATATCTAAAAATGACAAAGGTAATTCTGTTTTTATTGCAACCTCAGATTCTTTTATTAAAGAGGAAAATCAACAATGGACTATATATTTTTATGATGATATTCCAGAGGATAAATGATAAATTTCATTATATAAGGAGATTGATTACAATACTAAAATGGCTTAAACAATTATTCTGTAGAGATCATAATTATGTTTTTACAGGGGTAAAAGTATTAATCAGAGGTGAAGGGACAAAGATGAAATACATATGCTCCAAATGTAATAAAGTTAAAGAGACTTGGCTAATTAGAGCTAAGAATATGAGATAGGAGAGATAGTAATGAAAGTTAAAATTGGTAATACAATTTATGATTCTCAAGAAGTTCCTATTTTAGTGATACTAGATGATCAAGAGATTAGACATATGCAAGATATGCCTAGCAATACTCATTTATATTGTTCATTCCCCGATGATAGTAAAGATGAAGATATTACTGAATTTATGAATGTTGAAGTTTCTGGATTTCTACAGTATTGAGGTTGACTTTATAACTGTAATATAATATAATTATGGTATAAATATTAATGAAATTGGGAAAGGAGGATGAGTTAAATTGGCAAGTAAAAACCTATTAACAAAAACATCTAAAAAGAAACCAAGATCACAATCTAAAAAAGCAACAATAAATACTGAGTATCTTTATGAAATTGGGGATGTTCTTGTATATTTAGGTAGCGTAATAGAATCTCAAAATAAACAGGAGTGCAAAGTAGTTAGTCGATCAAGAACTCGCATCCAATGCTTTTATAAAGTTGAGTTTGCAGATGGTGATATTATTGAATGTGCTCCAGATGTCCTTGTTTATGTAGGTGATTTTGAAGCAGAGAGTGAAAGTCAGGATAGTCAGAAAGATATACCAGAAATTGAATTAGAAATGATTAAGAATGGCATTGAGAGCCATAAGAATTATAGTGCATGTTTGTCACCCTTGGATTATTACATGAGAACTTGTACCAGTGGTTGTACATATAGTAGTAAATGTGTTTATCACAAAAAGGGTATTTATATAAAATTAGATTAGAAAGGAGATATAATGAATAGTTATTCTATTAAATATAATTATAAATCGAGTATAGAGTATATCACTACTTGCGAAGCAAATAATTTAAAAGAAGCATACGTACAAGCAAGTAAAATGATAATGAAAGATAATATGATTCCACAGTTTGCAAAAGAAATTAATAAGAAGAACTTAATAGTTAAAAGACGATATAAACACCAATACATAAGATAGAAAGGAGATATTGCTAATTGAAAATAGAAAATGTTAAAGTTTATGACCTAGAAGAGTCCATTAAGGCTTCTAAATATCCAATGGCAATTAATACATCAGAAACTAATTCTGATGTCACAGGAACAGTCCTAGCGTTAGGTAATAGCAAAAAAGGTGAAGGCCATGATCAATTTCTCACTGGAATTAGAGTTAATTTTGATTTAACCTTTTCAAACAAAGCATGGGTGGAATTAGAGAGATACAGGTTCATTGAGTTTGTTTCTAGTCAATCTACAATGCACAGAATAGCTAAAATGGATTTATCAAAACAATATAATGAATATGTTGATTATAGAATTATTAATATAATGCAGGAGTTAAAAGAACTATATAATGATAGTCAAAATAAAGAAGATTATTTAAAATTGCTTTATTCTAATCCAGCAGGGTTTGAATTGACTGCAAGGTTAACTACAAATTATAGATCATTAAAAGCAGTTTATAGTCAAAGGAAGGGACATCGTTTACCAGAATGGAAAGCATTTTGTACTTGGGTTTTGACATTACCACATTTTGTTGAGTTGTGTTTAGGAGGAGAGATTTAATGCAAATAATGCTTATCAGTGGTAAGGCACACTCTGGTAAGGGAACTGTTTCCAAAATCATAGAAGAGATTCTAAATAAAAATAATCACGTAATTAGATGTAGTTTATCAACCTACATAAGAGAAATAGCCAAAAATGATTTTTACTGGAATGGAGTAGATACATTAGAAAGTCGTATATTTATGGGAGAAGTTTATCGCATAGGAACAGAATTTTATCCTTATCATATGGCTAGAAGGATATGGGAAAGAGACATTAAACCACATGCGACCAAAGATTCTATAGTTATCGTGGAAAGTTTTCGAGAGTTGGTTAATTATGACTACTTTAATATTCTTTTACAAAATGCGTTAATTGATAAGATTACAACAATAAGGGTTGTTAGACCTAAGTTCAATGATATTCAGGATGACGAATTTGAAAAACATGTTTCTGAATCTGATTTAGATGATTTTGATTTTGATTATGTCGTTGACAATAGTGGGACGGTTAGAGAGTTATATAAAGTATTGGAGGAGATGTTTAATTGAAAAAGTTTAAAGTCTATCTGGCGGGTAAAATGAGTGGACTAACTTTTGAGTCTATGAATAATTGGAGAGTAGAAGCGTCTAAATTATTCAATGAAGAAACATTTATACCGATACATACAATTAATCCTGTTGATTTCTACAACTTTGAAATGAGTCCAGATTCTTATACAGAAAATGAGGTTAAAAAGTTTGATCTACAAATGGTTAAAACAAGCAATTTAATTCTAGTTAATCTTGATTTCCCTGATAGCATTGGTACTGCTATGGAACTTTGTATGGCACATGATGTATGGGATATTCCTGTCATTGGTTTTGGCAAAGATAAGAGTCATCCTTGGATGGAATTGTGTGTTAGTAAAAGATGTGTGACTTTAGAAAATGCAGTTAGATATATCTGTGATTTTTATCTGCCTAATATATAAGAGATAAATAATATATATAATATGAAAGGAAATGATGTATATTATGAAAGAAGTTATTGATATTGAGGATTTTCTTGAATATTCACCACAAGATGTTGAGTGGTTTCAGATTCTAAATGGTAAAAGACCATTCTATGAGTTAATAGATAAAAAAGCATTGTTGGAAATGATGCAAATTGAGCATGAAAAATATTGCAATGATAATGGTTTATGTTCTGAATGTATGGGTTATATGGAAAGACAGGAGCAGAAAGAAGAAATTTGTGGTTCGATTAGGACTAGTGAAGTGCTTTGGGTCTGTAGTAGAGGGTGTTAGGATAAAGTTTTACTAATGGTATTAATGCTTTCCTATCGAGCGTTTATATAAATAACCCATAAAGGTGTGCTAAGTAGCAACCATAAATAAATTAAAAGGGGATAAAAATAATGAATATTATAACTTTATTAGACGAGTTAGGAATTGATACTAAAACTGGCGACAATTTTGACAGTATGGAAGTTGTTTTACAGAGAATATCAGAGAAATGGAATAGTATTAAGCAAATTAACTATCTCGGTGATGTAAGGTGGGTATTATATCAATACATATGCAATATGAATACCGATAATAAAGATGTAATAAGTATTAGATGTGGTAGTTTTGCATTTAATAAATTAGCTTTTATGCCTAGTGTTATAGGTGGAAATATTGCAGGACGTGAAGGGTTTCCTGCAAATATTAATGGAGAAAATATTATTGTATTTCTTGTTCCAGAATTGAATAAGAAACAATTGATTATTTCTACTCATGATTTTACACCGTTAACAACTAAAATGATAGATACAACTATATACCATGATGATATCGTTTTGTATTTTGCATAAATATAATTAAACAATATTGATAATTTACTGGATAGGCGGTAGGTTATCAATATTATTAAAATTAGAATTTAAGTAATGAAGGAGAAAATAGAATGGAAGAAGATGCAAACTACCTAACTGGGGTTATATTCGGTCAATTAAATGCTTTTTGCTATGTAATAAAAACAGGCTGTAAACCAGTAGCGATGATGCCAATGCAGGATAGATACTTAGAACAAGTAAAGAAAACCATTGAAGGTACAGATGGTCTCAAATTCTATTCAGAATATCTTTGTGAAGGCTGGACTACGGTATATATTTACAAACATGAATACTTGCTTGAAGTTATAAAAAGTTCTCCCAGTAAACCAAAAACTGCTTATGACCATTGGGTGCTTGGGAAAATGTTTGGGTTTTCAGATGAAGAAATAGGGAAGTATATTGAGGGTATTGGAATAAGTTAATGGTATTAGGTATATCTGGACTGACTGATGTTGGGTCGGGTATATTTTTTTGTATATTAATTTACATAATTATACTAAATATATATAATATTAATTTGACTTTAACATGAATTAGTAGTATAATATAGGTAGTGGTAAGTATGTTTATTTTGAGAGGAGGGTTGAGTTTATGTTAGAAAACGGATTAACTATTGAGTATATACTGGATAATAATTTAGACAAGGAAGCATACGGTTTCATATATATAACCATGAACATAATAAATAATAAAAAATACATAGGACAAAAAATGTTCGATAGAAACTTAAAAGGATATTTGGGTAGCGGAAAGATATTGAAACAAGCAGTAAAAAAGTATGGCAAAGAAAACTTCTCAAGAGAAATAATTGCAATTGCTGATTCCAAAGAAGAACTTAACACACTAGAAATAAATTTTATTAAAGAACACAATGCTGTAAATAGTGATGATTATTATAATATTAGTTTTGGAGGTGGTAGTAATGCAGGATTACATTTTTCTGAAGAACATAAGCGTAAAATAAGTGAGTCGCATAAAGGTGAAAGCAACCCAATGTATGGGACTCATGTCTCAGAGAAAGTTAAAAAACAATTAAGTAAATTAAATACAGGGAGAACACATACTAAAGATGCTTTACTCAAAATGAGTGAATGGCAAATTGGTAGAAAATTAACAGAAGAACATAAACTTAAATTAAGCATATGGCATACTGGTAAAATAATGTCAGATGAAACTAAATATAAATTAAGTGAGATAGGTAAGGGAAGAATTGTTTCAGAAGAAACTAGACAAAAATTAAGAGAATCTAATTCTGGCGAAAATAATCCTAATTTTGGTGTACAACGTACAGATGAGACTAAGCGTAAAATTAGTGAAACAAGCAAAGGAAGTCATAAAACAGAAGAGACTAAGAAAAGAATGAGTGAATCTAAAAAGGGCGAGAAGAGTTATATGTATGGAAAACATCACTCTGAAGAACGAAAACGCAAAATTAGCGAATCAAATAAGAAAATTACTGATGATCAAGTGATAGAAATCAGAGAAAAATACAAAAGTGGAACATATACTCAGAGAGAATTAGCTGATGAGTATTCCACAACCAAACCACTCATCGGAAGAATTATTAATTATAAAGGGGCATATAAAATATCACAGTGACAAAATTCCCCTGTGGATAACTTTCCCCTTCACGCGAATTAATAGTAAGATATATAAGCCTTGTATTAGTGTCTTTTGTATGTCAAAATTCTTTACTAGTCGCTAGTTAAAATTCTTTACTAGTCAAAATTCTTTACTACTATTTTCTGTGGATAAGTACACTCTACCTAGTAAAGAATTTTGACTACTTGACATTTTAGCATTTTCTTTCTTCCATCATAATTTCATATAATTTCTCTGCACTGATCATTCCTGTTTTGTGCATATTTTCAACCTCTTCAGTTTCCTCTGAACATAAGAAATACATTTTTTTCATATTTCCCAATTTACCCAACTTCGCTGACCATAGATATCCTTCATCTTCTAACCATTTCATTCCAGTTATGACACTAGGTTTTGATAGCCCTGTAAGACTAACTAGTTGAGAGATGCTTATCCAGTCACCACTCTTGGAAAATCCCCACGTTTTTCTAATCATGAGAAGATAACATTTTAAAGCTGCTAGATTACTTATTCTAGGAATTAACTCATCAAATACAATATTAGGTACTTCCATGTAGTTTTTCTGTGGTCTAGGTAATCTAAACAAAATAAAAAACCCTCTTTCTAGCACTAAATTTTTGAATAGCAATGCTAGAAGGTAGACAACTTTCTATTTTTTTGATATACTGAGCACATAGAAATTTCATCTAGTCTTCTTGACCCTCTGTAAATGAACGTTTTGCCGACAGGACGTTTACAGAGGGTTTTTGCATGT
>DATCIH010000177.1:0-58676 GCA_036507955.1 Clostridiaceae bacterium
TTATTTGTATATTTTTTTATAAGCTTTGCTTGATTTACTGTTAGTGCTGTTCCCAAGGAAGCTACTGCAGTATCAACTCCAAACTGATGAAGTGAAATGCAATCCATATAGCCCTCTACCATGAGAAGATAAGGGATGTCACCCCTTTTAAGAACAAAATTAAGCCCATATAAATTTATTCCTTTCTTAAATAAACTGGTTTCAGGGGAATTTAAATATTTGGGTTTACTTTCATCTAGAACTCTTCCACCAAAACCTATAACTTTTCCTCTAGAATCAAAAACTGGAAAAATTATTCTGTTCCTAAACCTATCGTAAACAGCTCCTTTTTCATTTTTAATAATAAGACCTGCATTAAGCATATCTAATTCGGTATAGTTTTTTCTTAGCATATAATTGTACAAACTTTTCCAACTATCTAAAGAATAACCCACACCAAATTTTCTTATTATAGTCTCGCTCATCTTTCTGTTCATTAAGTAATCTTTAGCTCTTTTGTTGTTTTGCAAATTACTATAAAAATACCTGGCTGCTTCAACATTTATTTTGTAGATCTTATCGTTAGCGTTCTTTACCAAACCATCTTTTTCTTCTACAACTATATTTACCTTTTCTGCTAAATATTTAATTGCGTCAACATAGTTAACTTTTTTTGTTTTCATTACAAACGAAAAAATATTTCCTCCTTCGCCACAACCGAAACATTTATAAATCTGTTTCTCAGGTACTACGCTAAAGGAAGGAGTTTTTTCATTATGGAATGGACATAACCCAACATAATTTCTTCCTGATCTTTTAAGCTTTACAACTTCAGAAATAATGTCAACTATATCATTTGAATCCCGTACCCTTTGGATTATATCTTCCGATATCAAAAGACATTCCACCTATCTTTTTTTGATGTAAGCATTATTATATTCGACAAAATAATCTATATTCCTTCTTTAAACCAACTTTTATTTTTTTCACTGTCTTTTTATTGTACCAAATAATTGTAATATTTATTCTAAAAATATAGGAAATAGCAAAATTAGGTACAAATGATTATTTCTTCAAGAGATTATTTTTCAATAATAAATTATCTCTTTTTAAATAAATTCTATATTTAATTGAAAACTCCTTTTTTTATAGAAAAATATTATTATTAAGACGTATATTGCTATTTATTACCTAATATCTTAATAGCATGGAGATAATATTAGTTACATATTAATTAGTGAAAATTATTAGGAGTGTTATTTATGGAAACACCTTTTTCTCTCATATCTGAGGAAGAAATAAAAAATAATATATTACCCCGTTATCGAATAGAAGCTTTAGAAATTAAGCAAATTAAATTTAAAGACACGGTAAAGCAAAGAGCTGTCTATAAAATAGTAACTTCAAAAGAAAATTATTGCTTAAAGAAAATTTATTATAGTAAAGAAGAATTATTTTTTGTTTATTCCGCAATGGAATGGCTATTTCACTATAATATTGGAGTATCCAGAATAGTCTCCACCGTGGACGGTAATAAATATGTTCTTTATAAAGAAATGATTTTTATTATGACAAATTGGATCGAAGGAATTAAATGTGATTATGATAATCAAGAGGATATTATATCCTGCAGTTCAAATTTATCTAAAATACATCATTATACTAAAAAGTTCAAAGCTATAGCTGGAAGTAATCCTCGCTTAGGCTTCGATGATATAAATAATAGTATGTATAAACATTTTATTCAAATATTAAAGAATTATAATTTAGCAAATCAATATAATGATAAATTTTCTTTGATTTTTAAAGAGGGTTTTGAAAAAAATTTTACTTTAGCTAAAATAGCTGTGGATACCTCCTCGAAAATAAACCTGAACAATTTAAGTAAATCCTTATGTCATTTAGATTATGTAAACAAAAATATATTATTCGATTCAAATCACGATATATGGATTATTGATTTTGATAAATGTAAATTTGATTATTGTATCCATGATATAACTTATTTTTTAAGAAGAATACTTAAAAGAGAAAATACTAAATGGAATTTGCAGCTCGTATTAAGTTGCTTAAATAAATACGAAGAGAGAAATTCTTTAAATTATGATGAATATAAGGCTATACTTGTTTACCTTGCCTTCCCTCAAAAGTTTTGGAAGCTCTCTAGGGATTATTATAATAATATTAGTAAATGCAATCAGGATGCCTTTTGTAATCTTTTGAGTAAATCCAATGAAAAAGTGGGATTTCACTATAACTTCATTATGGAATTTTCAGATTATATAAACAAAAAATTTACATAAAAAACAAGAAGCAAAACTTGCTTCTTGTTTTTTATAATTATATAAACTATCTTGGATTTTTAACCTGTGCTTGAGCTGCAGCTAGTCTAGCTAGTGGAACTCTAAATGGTGAACATGATACATAATTCAATCCCAAACTATGGCAGAATTCAACGGATGAAGGATCTCCACCGTGCTCTCCACAGATTCCTAGTTTAATATCAGGTCTAGTCTTTCTTCCTAAGTCAACAGCCATTTTTACTAGCTTACCAACACCATCTTGGTCAAGCTTTGCAAATGGATCAAATTCATATATTTTCTTTTCATAGTAATCTTGTAAGAACTTACCGGAATCATCTCTTGAGAATCCAAAAGTCATTTGAGTTAAATCATTAGTTCCAAAGGAGAAAAATTCTGCTTCGGTTGCTATTTCATCAGCTGTTATTGCTGCTCTTGGAATTTCAATCATTGTACCAACATGATATTTCAAATCGATACATTCCTTAGCTATAATTTCATCAGCTACTCTTACAACTATGTCTTTAACATATTTTAATTCTTTTACATCTCCAACAAGAGGTATCATTATTTCTGGAATTATATCAAAGCCTTTTCTTCTCTTAACATCAATTGCAGCTTCTATAACTGCTCTTGTTTGCATTTCTGCAATTTCTGGATAGGAAACAGCGAGTCTACATCCTCTATGACCCATCATAGGGTTGAATTCGTGTAAGGACTCAATAGTTTCCTTAAGCTCAGCAAAAGTTAAACCTAGTTCTTTAGATAATGCTTCAATATCTTCATTTTCAGTAGGTAAGAACTCATGAAGTGGTGGATCTAAAAATCTTATTGTAACAGGTCTAAATTCCATAGCTTCATAAATACCTGTAAAATCTTTTCTTTGAATAGGTAGTAACTTCTCAAGAGCAGTTCTTCTTTGCTCTTCAGTTTTAGCAACTATCATTTCTCTAAAGGAAAACAAACTATCCTCTGCAAAGAACATATGCTCAGTTCTACAAAGTCCGATACCTTCCGCACCAAACTTAACAGCATGTGCAGCATCCTTTGGAGTATCTGCATTAGCTCTAACCTTTAAGCTTCTGATTTCATCTGCCCAACCCATGAATGTACCAAAATATCCACTTATTTCAGGTTCAACAGTTTTAATAGCCCCAGCATATACATTTCCTGTGCTTCCATCCATGGAAATAAAGTCATTAATGCCATATACTACGCCACCAACTTCAAAGGTATGTGCTTCTTCATTAACTTTAATATCTCCACAACCAGCTACGCAGCATGTTCCCATACCTCTAGCAACAACAGCAGCATGTGATGTCATACCACCTCTAACAGTCAAAATACCTTCTGCAGCTATCATACCTTCTATATCTTCAGGTGAAGTTTCAAGTCTTACTAAAACAACTTTCTCACCATTTGCTTTTCTTTCCTTTGCTTCTTCTGCAGTAAAGCAAACCTTACCACAGGCAGCACCAGGAGAAGCTGGAAGACCCTTAGCTATTACAGCTGCATTCTTTAATGCTGTAGCATCAAAGTTTGGATGTAACAATGAATCAAGTTGTTTTGGCTCTACCTTTAATATAGCTTCTTCTTTAGTGATTAATCCTTCTTCTACTAAATCAACAGCTATCTTTAAGGCAGCCTGAGCTGTTCTCTTACCATTTCTAGTCTGAAGGAAATAAAGTTTTGTATCTTCTATAGTAAACTCCATATCCTGCATATCTTTATAATGCTTTTCTAGTTTATCTGCAATTGCCATAAACTCATTATAAGCCTTAGGCATATCCTTTTCTAATTGGGATATATCCTTTGGTGTTCTTATACCTGCAACAACGTCTTCACCTTGTGCATTCATTAAATACTCAGCAAATATTTTGTTTTCTCCAGTACGTGCATCTCTACTAAATGCAACACCGGTTCCTGAAGTTTCGCCCATGTTACCAAATACCATTAATTGAACATTAACAGCGGTTCCCCAGCTTCCAGGAATATCATTCATTCTTCTGTAAACATTAGCTCTTGGATTATCCCAAGATCTAAAAACAGCTTTAATAGATTCAATAAGTTGATCTCTAGGATCTTCTGGGAATTTTAATCCTTTTTCTTTTAAGTAAAGATCTTTAAATTGACCAACAAGATTCTTTAAATCATTTGCATCAAGGTCAGTATCAAACTTAACGCCTTTTGATTCTTTCATTTTATCCATTAAGTGTTCAAACTTTTTCTTTTCTACATCCATTACAACATCTGCAAACATTTGAATAAAACGTCTGAAGGAATCATAAGCAAATCTAGGATTTTTTGCTTTCTTTGCAAGTGCTTCAACAGTAATATCGTTAAGACCTAGGTTTAATATTGTGTCCATCATTCCAGGCATAGAAGCTCTTGCTCCGGATCTTACGGATACAAGCATTGGACTTTCTAAAGAACCAAACTTCTTTCCAGACATACCCTCAATTGTAGCAATTGCATTGTCTATTTGATCAATAATGTCATCTGTCAACTTCTTACCATCTTCATAGTACTTAGTACAAGCTTCTGTTGTTACAGTAAAGCCTTGAGGTACTGGTATCCCTAAATTAACCATCTCAGCAAGGTTTGCACCTTTTCCGCCAAGAAGATTTTTCATGGATGCATTACCTTCACTAAAAAGGTAAACAAATTTTTTGTTTTCCAATGTAACATCCCCTTTTCGTAAATTTAGATTATACTAATGGGCCAATAAATGTCCCAGTTAGTTCAAATTAAGAATTTTATTACCGTAAATATTATAGCACGTTGTGGCAAAGAAAAAACTAACCACAAATGGCTAATATTAGACTATTTAGATTAAATAGCCTTTATTTAATAGAATTTTCGTTGCTTATCTCTATATATCTATAAATTTCAACAGGAATATTATTTATCTTTATCTATTTCATCGAATTTTACAGTATATTTATAAACATTGTCAGTAGATTGATTTTTTCCTGATTTATTATTAAACTTATCCTTAACATCCTTAGTTAAATCATTTACTTTATTTATAACATCTTTGGATATATCAGTAAATTTATCCTTTATATCCATAGCTGTATTTTTAATGATTTTATTCACAACTTCAACTGAGCCATCGGTTTTTGTGATTTCTACGGTTAAAGTTACGAAAAGAGCGGTCAATATGCCAATAGCCAATAATGAAGGCAAAATGATAATCATCAAGCCGGATACAGCTACCCCTGCAGTTACTGGTAAATTCACTATAACTTTATCATCTTTTTTTAGAACAATCCTTGTTACATTACCTTTTTCTAAAATCCCCTTAAGCCAAGCAATAAATTCATCTTTAGTTGTATATTTGTTTTCTGAATCTGTCTTGATTTTATTTTCAAGATAAATAAGGGCATCCACTACATTTCCCTCTGATGCCTCTAGAGCTTCCTTAGCTTCATTATAAGTAACATCAGCTCTTTCTCTTATTAAGTCTACCTTTTCAAGCGTAATTTCATACATTTTCATCACTCCTATTCATAAAATTTATTGATTTTAAGCTATTTGGTATTTTGCCATAATTGTTTAAAATTATAGAACTAGTTATTTTAGATAGGGAATCCTTTAATTCCTTTTCAACATTAATTCTATAAACTTTTTCCAATGGGATTTTACATAGAAATTTTAATAGGTTATAAGCTGAATAGCTTATAGCTATGCCATTTTCCTTTTTGCAAGTAGCACAAACTCCACCAGATAAATGGATATTAAAGAAATTAGAGGTTTTTATGGGATTACTGCAGACGGAGCAATTATCAAGGTCTAAAGCATAACCTGAAGCTTTTAATATGTAAAGTTCAAAAGTTCTAGCAATAAGCTCCAAATCACCAACTTTATTCTTTATTAAGTATAAAGCTTTTATGAGACTTTCGTATATGAATTCATTTACCTCACCTTCTACCATAGCCAAATCAGTAAGTTCACATAAATAAGCTCCATAGTTTAAAGTATCTAAATCTCCTAATAGCTCTTGGAAAGAATCGATAATTCTCGCTTCATTGATGGTATAAAAACTTTTTCCTTTAAAAAGTACATATTCCCCTAATACAAAAACTTGGGTGGTGGATATTAGCTTGCTTTTATATTTTTTTGCTCCATGGGCCATGACAGAAATCTTTCCTAGATCCTTTGAAAGCATCCATAGAAGCTTATCTGCTTCCTTATAATCTAAGGCTTTTATAATGATGGCATTAGTTTTACAAATAGGCAGAATATCATCTCCTATACTAGTATATCCTTAATGAATAAAAATATTATTTATAACCTAAACCTCTAAGCACAGAAGAACTGTCTCTCCAATCTTTTTTAACTTTAACCCATAATTTCAGCCTACAGCCTTTATTTAAAAACTTTTTAATATCTAATTGTGAATAATTAGTTATTTTTTTTAACATTGAGCCATCTTTACCAATTATTATACCCTTATGGGAATCTCTTTCACAAAACAAGGTAGCTTCTATCATCATATTACCGTTTTCATTTACCTTCATAGACATTATATCTACAGCAAGGCCATGTGGAATTTCATCAGATAACAGGTTCAAGCCTTTTTCTCTTATTATCTCTGAAATAATAAATTTCTCATTGCTATCAGTTATCATATCATCAGGATAATACTTTGGTCCTTCATGTATGTATTTTACCATAGTTTCCAAAAGTATGTCTGTATTTTTGCCTTTTAAGGCCGATATTGGTATTATTTCTGAAAAATCATAAGCTTTTGAGTACTGATCAATAGTCACAGCTAATCTTTCAGGAGTGATTTGATCAATTTTATTAATAATTAAAAATTTTGGAGTAGTTAGGTCTTTTAGCTTTTCTAAAATAAATCTATCTCCTCCACCAAGTATAGTATCCCCAGCAATTAGAAGCATTATTATGTCAACAGAATTCAAACTGTCCATAGACTTTTTTACCATGTATTCTCCCAGTTTTTGCTTTGGCTTATGTATACCTGGAGTATCAATAAATATAATTTGAAAATCATTTCCTGTTAATATTGTATTTATATTGTTTCTAGTAGTCTGGGGTTTGTTTGATACTATGGATAACTTTTCCCCCATAAGTTCATTAAGTAAGGTTGATTTTCCTACATTAGGACGACCTATAATAGTAACATAACCGGATTTAAACATCGTTCCTCCTATTCCATAAGATCTTCCTTTGTAAAACCATCATTATAGATTTCCTCTAAGGTACTAATCTTATACTAAATTTAGTTTTTCATAGATATAATAACATATCTACTACCCAAATAGATTATAAATTAAAATAGTGATCAAGGTGCCGAATATTCCTCCCGCGACTACTTCAATTATCGAATGAACTTTTGAGTCTACTCGACTTTGAGCTACTATAAATGCTAGTAAATAACTGAGAACTATACTTATAGGCTCCTGAGTTATAAGAGCAATGGTGGTAGCTATTGAGAAAGCAAGAGTACTATGGCCGCTTGGCATACCACCTCGGAGTGGAGTACCCTCTCCAAACATAGCTTTTATTATCAAAGTAGTAATGGACACAATCACCAATATAAAGAATATTAGATATGGATCCGAGCCTTTTATTTTTTTAATAACCACAAAGGTTATAGGCTTTAATTTGCTCCAAAATATAATATATCCAATTGCTACTGCATTTATTGCCGTTATCATAACTGCACCCGCCGCAGTATTCTTTGCTATTTTTGCTAAAGGATGATAATAATTAGTTGTTGCATCAATAGCACTCTCAATAGCTGTATTTATCATTTCAGCAGTAATAACTAAAGTAATTGTTATTATTATGATGAGGAGCTCTTCTTTACTTAAATCATAAAAAAAACATGCAGTAAGCACAAATAAAGCAGCTACCATATGAATTACCATATTTCGCTGCGTTCTTACCGCATAAACAATACCTTCAATTGCATAATTAAAACTATCAAATAATCGCTTCACCTTCATATGCTTTACTCCTTTTTAAGAGAAACATCAAATCCTTCTAAAATATTTTCTTCTCTTTCCCTCATTTTTTTTTGATCCATTTCTTCCATGTGATCATAGCCTAATAAATGCAGTATTGAATGAACTAAGAGGTAACATACCTCTCTAGGGAAAGAATGGTTATATTCTATACTCTGGTTTAGAGCTTTTTCGAATGAAATTACTATATCTCCTAGAACCAATTTTCCATTATCTAAATCTTGAATTTTAAATATGTTATCCTTATATATATCTTTAAAAACTTTACTTTTTTCATAAGGTAACATAGGAAAGGATAAAACATCCGTTTCCTTATCAATATTTCTATTTTTTTTATTTATTTTTCTAATTTGTTCATTGTCCACGTATACCAAGCTTATTTCACAAGGAATCAATACTTCTTCCTTCTTTAAGGTGTAATCTATCAAAGTTTGAATATTTTCACTTAATATGACTGCTTCCTTCACAATGCTTTGTAAATTAGAAATTTGTATATTGTTATACATTTCTTCTTTCCTCCAAAGTATTATATGCCCATTTTTCTGTAGGATATTCTATTCTTTGATGATATACGCCCTTTAATGACTTTAAAAATGATTTTCGAATCTTTTCCAAATCTTTTAAAGTTAAATCGCAGTTGTCCAATTGGCCTTGGTTTAACCTATCTTTAATTATTTTATTAACCATTTCTTCTACTTTTCCCTTAGTAGGGTCTGCAATGGATCTCACCGCAGCCTCCACCCCATCTGCTAGCATAACCACTCCTGCTTCCTTAGTTTTTGGTGTGGGGCCTGGATACTTATAATCCTCTTCTTTTACTTCCTCTGGCCTTTCAGCGGTATTTTTCATAGTAATATAAAAATATTTAACTAAGGAGGTGCCATGATGCTGCTCTATAATGTCTAATATTACCTGAGGCAACTTATTAGCTTTGCCAAGCTCAATACCATCCTTAACATGGGAAGTAATAATAAGAGTACTCAAATTAGGGGTAATTTTATTATGTGGATTTTCAGATAATTGATTCTCTTTAAAAAAGAAAGGTCTTACTATCTTACCAATATCATGATAATAAGCAGCAACTCTTGCCAGAAGTGGATTTGCGTCTACTTCTTCCGCAGCCAGTTCTGCTAGGTTGGCCACAAGAATACTATGGTGATAAGTTCCAGGAGCCTCCACCAATAATCTTTTTAATAACGGATTATTGGGATTTGAAAGCTCCAGTAACTTAATAGAAGTAACAATATCAAAAATATATTCGAATATAGGCAAAAGGCCAATAGTTAATACAGCTGAAACTAAAACTGCAATAAATACAAAGCCAGTAGCTTTAGTAACCTCTAAAATATTGCTGCTTATAATAAAGCCCATGGAAAATAAAAGTAATATGTTTAACACACCAAGGAAAAGAGAAGCAAAAAGAATATCATTACGTTGATGCATTTTTTTTATCAAAAGGGACCCTAAAATAGCATTAAAAAATGCTAAAATTGTTATATCTAATTGAAATCCCACCGAAGCACTAAGTAGTATACAATTTAGTGCACAAATAACAAGCGAAACACTATCGCTTACAAGTAAAGTCATAAGCATAGGTATGCATGCAAGAGGAATTAAAAAAGGAGATATTATACACAAGGATCTAGCTAGAATTATAGAAATAAAATTTAAAATATTAATAAGAAGTAATTTTTTCCAAGACATAAATATCTCTGTTTTACTTTTATATAAATAATACCATTGGGTAAACATTATTAATAAAATAAGTATTGCAAGGCTAAAGTAAAGATACCAGCTGAAATTGCTTTTGCTATCTACTAAACCTAAATATTTAAGTATTTCAATTTGATGCAAAGTGACGGGCTCACCATCACTTATAATAATTTGATCTTTTTTGATAACAATAGGAGTAACTTTTTTTGTAGCATTGATTTTTTGCAAATCTGTACTTTCTTTATCATAAAAGAAGTTAGGCTTTATCTCTAAATTAGTTATTGCTACCGCTATGTCTGTGTATTTTGAAAAGCTCGGATCTCCATTTAAGCTTTGTAGAATACTATCCTTGGCCTTTTTAATATCTTCTAAGGATTTTCCATTACTAAATTGGTTATTGTCTTCTATATTATTATTATCATAAAGGTCTGATAAGGTTTTGATTAAAAAAACTCCCAGATTTTTAAGCTCATCTTTATTAAGCTTTATCAAAGTTGAAAAGTTATCATCTGTTAAAATGATGGGACTAATAGCTTTTAATTTTATCAGCTTATCTTTATCAACTAAAACACTGTCCTTAACCTCATTAACATTTGAAAATAATTGATTAATTTCATTTATACTAGTTATTTTAACATCGGTTTTTTTACTGTATTGTATTGGTACTGAGTCTTCTACTTGCTTAATCCTTGCATTAGTACTAGCTTCATCTACAACTTCTCTAGGAGCCTTTACACTTTCCTTAGCAATATCTCCCTCTTTTAAATTATATTTTTTAGTAGACAAATTGGGGGATGAAGCAATCGTCATAAATATTAGTATAAATGTGACTACAAAAATAA
The DNA here is from genome assembly GCA_036507955.1 of Clostridiaceae bacterium. GTDB lineage: Bacteria > Bacillota > Clostridia > Clostridiales > Clostridiaceae > DATCIH01. Next base: position 10,831 of record DATCIH010000177.1, read on the forward strand.
TAACTCTCTTAAATTGTATTTTCTTTACTACCTTATTGATTAGTAAAGCCACCAATAGTATCCCATCCTTACTTTTTATTTACTGCATTTGTGAAACAGCAACATTTTCTTCTCCAGTAAGCATTAATCTTAAATGTATTTTATCTCCCTCTTTAGTATAATCAGTTTTTTTATCTAATATTTTCACTGATTTATCTAAATCTAAGAGCATCTTATTGTACAATATATTTTCATATTTAGTTAGTAATATATTTAAATCATAATCCACATCAACAAATTTAGTTTCATAAATATCAATTCGTTTAAATAAATAACTACCTGTAACTATTTTATCATAAGTTTGGAATTTATTTATATTATTTTTTGAAAAGAATATATTTTGTCCTATTTGCAGATAATAATAACTCACTTTTTTCCCTGTACGTATCTTTTTAAGCTTATTTGGAATAAATTCTATGCTATCTTCATACCAAGTTTTTCCTATTACTTCACCTACTGCTGGAATTATAGCAGTATTAACATCGCTTACTTCTAGTCCTGTAATCAACTCTTGACCTTTTTTTACCATTACCCCTGGTTTAACAAGAGCTATACCTGAGGTAGTATATATATATTGAATTTGGCAATCTCTTTTTGCATAAATCTTTAAGGAGGTATTGTCAGAGTTCAGCTTAGGAACGGTTTGTCTTTCTGTTAAATCCACCGTTAGCTTTGACCCATTTAATCTTATTTTAATCCACATAATATTTTCATTGTTTAGCATTTGTCTTTCTACAGTATATACATTTATTGATTTTTTTAATATTCCTGGCTTTACCCCTAAAGATTTTAATTCATTTCTTATTTCAAAGGGGGTAATGCTTCCATCTGTTTTAATATCTATTCCCCAAAGGTAAGAGGATAAATATAAAACAACTGCCACAAACAATGCAACACAAAAGATTATATTAATACTTTTCATAACACTAGTAAATACATTAGCTAAGCCATATATTTTAAGTTGTTTCAATCTCACATTTTTTTCTGATGCTAATTTCTCGATTAAAGGGTAATTATGTCTTTTAATCTTAATTTTAAAAGTTGTTACATTTATTCGTTTTATTTCTTGAAGGGATATATGATTACTCCAGAGTATATTCAAAAACCTTTCGGGCATAAAGGCTTGGAATTCAATATCCATATATCCAAACTTAAATAACATACTATTCATAACCTAAGTAAGAAACTGACTTAAAGTTTCCCTTTATGGTGATTGTTGCTCCGCCCATAAAAAGAATTTCAAAATTGCTTCCATTTATAGATATTAAGCCCAATTTTGAGTTTATCTTAACTTCCTTTTCTTGAAATAATACTATACCCTTATGATTTTCAATTTCCAGTTCACTTTCGCCAGTAATTGTTATTTTGGGCATATCTAATACTATTTCCCTTGGAAACTCTAGTCTATCGGATAACTGCTCTCCTTTTTGTAATATTAAATTCTTTTTTATATTTTTCAAAATAATCACATCTAATTATTACTTTCATACTAATTTATGAAACATTATGTACAATAATACATACTAAAAACAAAAAGGTCCTAAAAATAGAACCTTTTACTTACTTAAATATTCTTTTACTAGTTTACTAACAATTTTGCCATCTGCTCTACCTTTTGTTTTAGCTATTACAGCGGACATCAATTTTCCCATATCTTTTATACTATTTGCTCCCACTTCTACCGCAGCATCTTTAACGTATACTAAGATTTCATTTTCATTTAACTGCTGAGGAAGGTAATTTAACAAAATTTCAATTTCTTCACTAGTTTTATCTATCAAATCCTGCCTATTACCTTTTTCAAATTCTACTATTGATTCTCGCCTTTGCTTGATTTCCTTGGCTAAAATAACAATAATATCTTCATCATTTAATGTAGCAGAGCCACTTTTTTCTACTTGTAATATTGCAGCTCTTACCATACTGATTGTTGTAGCTTTAAGTTTTTCTTTAGCCTTTAAAGCATTTTTCCAATCCAGTGCAAGTGTTTCTTTCATAGACATAACTAGCACCCTCTTTCTAAGAAACTCTATTTAAATTTTCTCTTTCTTGCAGCTTCGGACTTCAACTTTTTCTTTACACTTGGTTTTTCGTAATGTTCTCTTTTCCTTACCTCTCCAAGAACACCTGATCTAGCACATTTCCTCTTGAATCTTCTTAATGCACTTTCTAAGGTTTCCCCTTCACCAACTTTAATTTCTGACATCTATATCCCTCCCTCCACTACGGCAATTTAATTACAAATTAAAATGCAGCATTTGTGGGTTAATAGCACCTTTTTATTATACAACATATAATAAAAAACTGTCAATATAATATGGATACCTTCTTTTAACCTGGAGGCCAATTTAGTGATCTTCCTCCTAATAAGTGAAAATGTATATGATTAACAGTCTGGCCACCATCAATTCCACAATTTGAAACAATTCTATATCCTCTTTCATCAATTCCTAAAATTTTTGCAATTATTTTTGCTTTTACAAATATATCCCCAATTACTCTGCCATCCTTTTCCTCCAAAGAATTTAGGCTTTCAATATGTTTCTTTGGAATTATAACCACATGTACTGGAGCTTCTTTGTTTATATCATTAAAACAAAATATTTCCTCATTTTCATAAACGATTTGACTAGGAATCTCTCCTTTAATTATTTTGCAAAATATACATTCGCTCATAGTTTCACCTCTTATTTTATTTTTATAAGAATATTTTATTTAATTTAATTTCTTATTTCACCAAAAGCTGAATCTGCCATATTTTTTATAAGCTTAACAAAAAAAATCTTGTGGGTAATGTTATCTTTTGAAGAAACTACTGCCTTTATGTAATTTGGTGTATAGCCACAATATAAATTTTCTTCCAAGTGTGTATTATTTTCAAACAACACCTGAAATTCACGTCCAATGAATTTATTAATAAAAGTTTCTTCCAGTTTCTTATCCAAATTTATTAATATTTCACTTCTTTCATCCTTCAGCTTAGGCTCTACCTGATTTGGCATCAATTGAGCTTTTGTACCTTTTCTAGGACTAAATTTAAATATATGCATTTTTGAAAGCTGAAGCTCTTTTAATAAATTATAGGTAATATTAAATTCTTCTTTTGTTTCCCCTGGAAAGCCAACTATAACGTCTGTAGTTATTGAGATATCCTTTATAGATTTTCTTAGGTTTTCCACTAGTTCCTTAAAAAAGTCACCCGTGTAATGCCTGTTCATTCTAGCTAGGGTAGCATTGCAACCACTTTGCAAGGATATATGAAAATGTGGACATAGTTTTTTAAATCCTGATAGCCTTTTAATATTATTTGAAGTGAAAAATACTGGATCCATAGAACCTATCCTTATACGGGTTATGCCTTCTATAGCTTCAAGATCATCAAGTAAATCTAAAAGATCATATTTAATTTTAAAATCAATACCGTAGGATGCGGTATGAATACCTGATAATATGATTTCCTTAAATCCATTTGATACCAAATCCTTTGCTTCCTTCAATATACTTTCAGGTTCTTTACTGCACACAGCTCCTCTAGCATATGGAATTAGACAATAGGAACAAAACTTATTACAACCATCTTGGATCTTAATGAAAGCTCGGCTTTTATAACTATAATCATTAATATTAAGGTTTTCGAATTTATCATCCTTTAGAACTTCCTTAATACAAATTTGTTGCTTTTTCTCAACTATAGCTTTATTTATATAGTATAGTATATCACTTTTATTTTTAGTTCCTAAAATGACATTGACCCCTTCTATCTTACTTATTTCTTCCCAGGCTATCTGGGCATAACAGCCTATTACTGCAATTATTGCATCCTTATTCTCCTTTTTTGCACGAAGAATCATATGTCTTGACTTTTTATCCCCCATATTAGTAACGGTACAGGTATTTATAACATATATATCCGCAAGACTTTCAAAAGGGACAACCTCATAGCCTTCTTTAACAAATATTTCTCTAATAGCTTCAGTTTCATATTGATTTACTTTGCAACCTAAGGTAGTTAAAGCCACTTTTCTCAAGTATTTATACCTCCAAGATCTCCAAATTCATACATTAACAAAGAGGTACATACTAGTCCAGCAGTTTCAGTTCTTAATATTCTAGGTCCTAAGGTAATTATTTTTGCTCCGACTTCCTTTAAGCTTTCAATTTCATACTCCGAAAATCCACCCTCTGGGCCTATTACCACGGCAATTTTTTTTGTTTTTTCTTTGCTTATACTCTTTAGTATAGATTTTAAGCCGGTTTTATCTTCATTTTCATAGGGTACTATAATCAAATCGAAGTCCCCCTTTAAGGATAGAAATTCATTAAAATTTATAGGCTTATTAACCCGAGGAATTAAAGTTCTCTTGGATTGTTTGCAGGCTTCTAATGCAATTTTCTGAAGCCTGCCCAATCTTTTATACTCTCCTTCTACAAGTTTAACTATCACTCTTTCTGTATATAAAGGAGTTACAGACTTTATACCAAGCTCCACGGCTTTTTGAACAACTAAATCCATCTTATCTAGCTTAGGCATACCTTGAAATAGATGAATATCAATATTGCATTCATTGTTTGTTGCTAGCTTTTCCTTCAGCAGAACAATTATATTATCCTTATTAATTTCAGTTATTTCCGACAAATATTCTGTTCCTTGGCTATCATTAATAATGATTTTATCCTTTACAGTTAATCTTAAAACCTTATATATATGCCTTAGGTCATCTCCTTCTATCCTTGCCTTCGAATCATTAATATGATCAAAGGGTACAAAAAACTTATTCATTATCCATCCCTATTAATTTAGCTATAATACACACCCATTCTCCATTAGTGTCTTCCTCTAGTATGCTAAACCCTTCACCCTTTAAAGCTTTTAAAACGTCATCTTTCCTATCTTTAATTATCCCTGAACATATAAAGAGCCCATTACTTTTAATCCTGGTTTTCACCTGGGGAGCCATTGATATAATTACCTCTGCAATAATATTTGCCACAATTATATCTGCTTTTCCAGTGACTAACTCCAATAAATTACCTTTTAAAATTTCAATATTCTCCAGTTTGTTAAATCCAACGTTCTCCTTTGCTGAATCTACTGCAACTGGATCTATGTCAATTCCCAAAACTTTTTTTGCTCCAAGCTTTGCAGCTCCTATTGCCAGAATCCCTGAACCTGTGCCTATATCATAAACAACCGTATCCTTTTGTACATACTTTTCTAAGGACTCTAAGCACATCATAGTAGTTTCATGGGTTCCTGTACCGAAGGCCATTCCTGGATCTAATTCTATTAAAATATCTCCTTCCTTGCTCTGGTATTCCTCCCATAAGGGTTTGATTATTATATGTTTACCAATACTAATTGTTTTATAATATTTCTTCCAATTATTTGCCCAATCTTCTTCAAATATATCCCGTCTTTGGATTTCAAATACTCCTTCATAGGAACCTTTTAAGGTAAGTTCATAAATTGCCTTTGTTATATTTGTTATTGAAGTTTCTGCCACATGTATATCCTTTGTATAATATTTTATTGTAGCCGCCTCAATCCCATATTCAAATATATTTATATCTGCAAAATCCCAAGTTAAAGGCCCTTGTTCCCTACCTAAAATATCCTCTGGATCTTCAATCGCAATGTTTAGAATATTTAAATCATATAATATTGAAGTTAGTAAATCAATATATTTGCTACTGGTCACTATCTTAATTTCTATCCACTTATCGTCCATTTATATCACCTCATCCAATTAGTAACAATAATGGTGGTAAAGTTATTACTTCCATTATTATTCAAAAAGACTCCGTCTTCTTTTGAAAACGAAATCTTAATTTAGAATATTAATAAAACTATTTAAAATTGCTCTTAATTTTATTTACGAAAGACTTCTTGTTATCGTCAGTTAGTTCTCCACTGGCTTCCATAAATAATTTTAAAGCGGATTTTTGTTTTTCATTAAGGTTCCTAGGAACATCAACTATAATATTTACATATTGATCTCCTCTACCATGACTATTTACACGAGGAACACCCTTAGTTTTAAGTCTGAAAATTGCCCCTGGCTGTGTACCCTCAGGTAAAACATATTTAACATCTCCATCTACAGTTGGAACCTTTAATTCAACACCTAAGGTGGCCATAGAAAAGCTTATATGCTGATCTATATATATATCAAAGCCCTTTCTCTTAAAGATGCTATGATTTACTACTCTAATATTAACATATAAATCACCGCTTGGTCCACCGCTTGATCCAGCTTCCCCTTGACCTCGCATAGGCATAACATTTCCAGTATCTACTCCTGCAGGAATATTAACCTTTATCCTTTTGTTTTTTCTTTGCTTTCCTGAGCCATGACATACATTACAAGGATCAGCTATAATTTTCCCTTTACCACCACATTTATCACAAGTACTCATACTAACAAAGCTTCCAAGTGGAGTATTTCTTTGAACTTTTACCTGACCTACCCCGCCACATTTATCACAGGTCCTTGGTGAGGTCCCTACCTTAGCTCCACTGCCATTACAGGTACTACAACTTTCACTTCTATTGATGGATATTTCCTTTTCTACGCCAAAAACGGCCTCTTCAAAGGTAAGATTTAGTGTAGATTCTAAGTCAGCCCCTTTTTCAGGTCCTCCTCTTCGTCTACCTCCGCCTCCGCCGCCACCTCCAAAGAAAGAATCAAATATATCCCCAAAACCACCTAAGTCTGAAAAATCAAAGCCACCTGAATTTCCACCCATGTCGCCCCCATTAAAATCAGCTGTTCCATATTGGTCATACTGTGACTTTTTCTGTGGATCTGTCAGTACTTGATAAGCTTCATTTATTTCTTTGAATTTTTCTTCAGATTCCTTATCACCCTGATTTTTATCAGGATGGTACTTTATAGCTAATTTTCTAAAAGCCTTTTTAATTTCGTCTTCTGTTGCACCCTTTTCAATACCTAATACTTCATAAAAATTCCTTTTTGCCAAAAATTACACCACCTAAATTAAGTTAAACTAAGTGTGGGAAATCCCTATCGAATTTTACACACTTAGCATAACAAACTATTATAAATTATTTTTCGTCGTCAACTTTAAAATCTGCATCTACTACATTGTCCTCTGGAGGAGTTGAACCGGCGCCAGCTTCATCCTTAGGCTCAGCACTTTGACTTGCTTCTGCATATGCCTTTGAGGATACTGCATAGAAAGCTTCAGTTAACTCATCAGTTGCCTTCTTTATAGCTTCTAAATCTGCACCAGCTTTAATATCATTAACTGCCTTCATCTTTTCTTCAATGTTTGCTTTATCTTCGGCAGAAACCTTTTCTCCAAGATCAACCAAAGATTTCTCTGTTTGATAAACTATCTGATCTGCATTATTTCTTATTTCAACTTCTTCTTTTCTTTTAGCATCATCTGCTGCAAACTCTTCTGCTTCTTTTACAGCCTTATCTATTTCTGCATCGGATAGATTAGTTGAAGATGTTATTGTAATGTTTGCTTCTTTACCAGTCCCCTTATCCTTTGCAGTAACATTAACGATACCATTAGCATCAATATCAAAGGTTACTTCAATTTGTGGAACACCTCGCCTTGCAGACGCTATACCTGATAATGTAAATTTTCCTAAAGTCTTATTGTCGTTCGCCATTGGTCTTTCACCTTGAACTACATGGATTTCAACTGAAGTTTGGCCATCCGTAGCTGTGGTAAATATTTGACTTTTCCTTATAGGAACAGTTGTATTTCTCTGTATTAGAGCTGTAGCTACACTTCCATAAGTTTCAAGTCCTAAGGTAAGTGGCGTTACATCAAGAAGTAATATATCCTTAACGTCTCCAGTAAGAACTCCTGCTTGTATTGCGGCTCCCACAGCAACACATTCATCAGGATTTACTCCCTTAGAGGGTTCTTTCCCAGTAAAATTCTTTACAGCATCAACTACTGCAGGTGTTCTGGTAGAACCTCCAACTAAGATTATTTTATCTATATCATCAAGCGATAACCCTGAATCCTCAATACATTTTCTCATAGGTTCAATAGTTGCTTGAACTAAATCATGAGTTAAATCATTAAATTTTGCTCTAGTTAAGTTAATATCAATATGCTTAGGTCCATTGGCATCAGCAGTTATAAAAGGAAGATTTATGTTAGTCTGCATAGTTGAAGATAATTCAACTTTTGCTTTTTCTGCTGCTTCCTTAAGTCTTTGAAGGGCCATTTTATCTTTTCTTAAATCTATTTTGTTTTCAGCTAGGAAAGTATTTGCCATAAAATCTATAATCTTTTGGTCAAAATCATCTCCACCAAGGTGGGTATTACCATTTGTTGATTTAACTTCAAATACACCATCGCCTAGTTCAAGTACTGAAACATCAAAAGTTCCACCACCTAAATCATAAACTAATATTTTATGATTCTTATCTAATTTATCTAATCCATAAGCTAAAGAAGCTGCTGTTGGTTCATTAATAATTCTTAGGACTTCAAGTCCTGCAATCTTTCCAGCATCTTTAGTTGCTTGCCTTTGACTATCATTAAAATATGCAGGAACAGTGATAACTGCTTGAGTTACCTTTTCTCCCAAATAACTTTCTGCATCAACCTTTAATTTCTGAAGAACCATAGCTGATATTTCCTGTGGGGTATAATCTCTTCCATCTATAGTAGTTTTATGGTTTGTTCCCATATGTCTTTTTATTGATGCAACAGTCCTGTCTGTGTTAGTTATTGCCTGTCTTTTAGCTACCTGCCCAACTAATCTTTCACCGCTTGGTTGAAAGGATACAACTGATGGAGTTGTTCTAGCTCCTTCAGAATTAGAAATTACTACTGGTTCTCCACCCTCCATTACTGCGACGCATGAATTTGTTGTTCCTAAATCGATACCTATTACTTTAGCCATTTAATATTCCTCCTTAAATCTTTACTAATTTGCGACCTTTACCATGCTATATCTCAAAACCTTATTTTCTCTTTGGTATCCCTTTTGAAATACCTCTATAACCTGGTTCTTACCATAGCTTTCATCTTCAATATGCATTACTGCATTATGGTTGTGTGGATTAAATTCTCCCTCTGTTACTATTTCAACAACATTAATTTTTTCTAAGCCATCTTGAAATTGCTTTAATGTCATCTGTATACCCTTTTCAATATCCTCTATAGATCCTGTCATTTTAGAGGCCCTGTCAAGATTATCAATAACCGGGAATATATTTTTGAGTATATCCTCGCAGGCATCATTATAAATACCTTCTTTTTCTTTAGCTGTCCTATTTCTGAAATTTTCATACTCTGAAAGGATTTTAGAGAGTCTGTCCTTTAATGTATTTACTTCGTTTGTGAGCTTATTATTTTCATCAATAAATTTCTTATTTTTTGATTTCATTCCTGAAAGTAGAGTTTCAAATAAACTTTTTTCATCAATAACTTCTACGGGCTCAGGCTCAGACACGGGCTCGGGCTCAATTGGAGCTTCTTCAGTCTCTATAACCTCTTTCTCCTCTGATTTAATTTCATTATCTACTTCAGCGGAAAAGGCAGCTTCCTCATTACTATCAATTTCTTCATTTTGCTTTTTCTTTGCTTTCATTTACATTCCTCCAGTGCTAATTTATTGTAGTTTAGTTACTCAACGATCATCAAAATACAATTTTGAAATACCTTCGTTAAGCTCTTTTGTTATATTAGTTAATACACTAATAACCTTTGAATATGGTATCCTTGTAGGCCCTATTATGCCTATAACCCCGAGTGGAATCTTACCTAAGCAATACTGAGTTGTAATAATACTGCACTCCTTAGCTTCCTTGGGCAAATTTTCGCTCCCAATAACTATATTAATATTTTCCGCTCTTGCCATCATGCTTTTTATAGCTTCTTTATCCTCTAGCAATAGGAAAAATTCCTTGGCTTTATAAATGTCGTTATACTCAGAATAATTAAATATATTTGCGCTTCCCTCTACATACACCTCTAAATCATTATCATGACTTAAACTTTCATATAAAGTGGGAATAATAGCATCAAATATATATTCATGATCTATCATGTCATTTCTTAGATTGTTTATAACTGCCAAATTTATTTCCTCTATAGTTAAGCCTCTTAGTCTTGAATTAAGTATATTTGTGAGCTTAGCTAATATATCTAAATTCATGGGAGTTTTAACTCTTATCATGGTATTTTTTATGAGTCCACTATCAGTAATAACAATTGCTAATATATTACTACTATCCACATAGATAAGTTGAAGGGATTTAATAAAGCTTTTACTAATAGAAGGAGCCTTACCTATACCTGTTAGCTTTGTTAAGCTTGATAAAAGTACAGTTGCTTGCTTTACCATCTTTTCAACTTCATTTAAAGCTACATTCAATAATTCATTTTTAATTTTAATTTCGTCTTCTATACTTAAACTTTGTGGCAGCATTATTTTGTCAACATAAAGCCTATATCCTTTATCAGAAGGCTTCCTGCCAGAAGACGAATGGGTTTGTTCTAGATAACCCATGTCCTCCAAATCTGCCATCTCGTTTCTGATAGTAGCAGAGCTTATACCCAAATTATATCTGTTAGCAATGGTCCTAGACCCTACTGGATCTGCGGTATTAATATAATCGTTTATAATTACTTGAAGTATTTTTATCTTTCTTTTATCTATTTCCATAACATCACCTCTTGTTAGCACTCTATGGTAGTGAGTGCTAATGGTTACGAATTAAAAATAACACTCTATTTTTTATTTGTCAAACTCTCAAATTTAAGCTTAGAAAAACAAATAGCTCAAATTCTTAATTTAGTAACAAGATGCTCCAGATATCTTTTATTTTCTCTCATTTGCTAAGTAAGAAGTCTACCATAACTATATTTGACAAATCCATTCCCATATTAGACAAATATATCCTGTTACTATCTTCATGTAATAACTTGTTTTTCACGTGTTTTTTGATTACATCTTTATAATAATATTCAATATTTAGATTGAATTTATTTGTGAAAGCAGCTTTACTTATCCCTGTTGTTTTTCTAAGTCCCATAAACATGAATTCTTCTATCTCATCAAGTTCACTATTTTTATTTAATATTATTTTTGATTCCTTAGCATTTATATATTCTTCTATCTTTTCGTAATTCATATACCTTATCTTATTTATATAGGAATGAGCTCCTGCACCACATCCGTAATATTCTTCTAGTTCCCAATATTTTATATTATGAATAGATTCAAACCCATTACTCGCAAAATTTGAAATCTCATATTGGTTATATCCACAACTTTTTAAAAAATCTATTGCATAATGATACATAGCTCTTTCTTCTTCTTCCTTAGGTAAAAGTAATTTACCCTCATTATATATATTATAAAGAGGGGTTTCTTCTTCAATTATAAGGCTATAACAAGAAACATGCTCTGGTTTTAAAGCAACTAAAATATCCAGACTTTCTTTCCAATTACTAGAAGTTTGTTTTGGAATACCAAACATAAGATCAATATTAATATTATTAAATCCAGCCCTTCTAGCCATATGAAAACTATCTAGAGCTTCTTGAGTATTATGAATTCGTCCAAGTGTTTTAAGCAAATTATTTTGAAATGCTTGTACACCTATACTTATTCTATTAACCCCTTTCCTAATTAGAAACTCTAATTTAGCTTCATCTACAGTTCCCGGATTTGCTTCTATGGTAAATTCTATATCCTTAGCTTTATTAAGTTTATCAATTTCCTCAAATATAATATTTAAGGAGCTTAAAGACAAATAGGTAGGAGTACCCCCACCTATATAAATAGTATCAAATAGTTCATGAGGCAAATTATTAATTTCCTTTGCTAAGGCTAAGGAATATTGCTCCATGAGATTTTCCATTTTGCTATAAGAATTAAAATCACAGTAAATACATTTGCTTTTGCAAAATGGAATATGAATATATAAAGCTTTACAAGTCATGATAATTACCTCTCATTTACTCAACCTTTAAAATGCTCATAAAGGCTTCTTGAGGAACCTCTACCGTTCCTACCTGCCTCATTCTCTTTTTACCTTCCTTTTGCTTTTCTAAGAGCTTCTTCTTTCTTGTAATATCACCACCATAGCATTTTGCAAGAACATCTTTTCTAAGAGCTTTTACAGTCTCTCTTGCAATAATTTTCGAACCTACAGAGGCTTGAATTGGAACTTCAAATTGCTGTCTTGGTATGACTTCTTTTAACTTCTCGGCTATATTTCTACCTTTGTTATAGGCTCTTTCCTCAGGAACAATCATAGACAATGCATCAACTATTTCTGAATTTAACAAAATATCAAGCTTAACAAGGTTAGTTGTCATATATCCTATTAACTCATAATCTAAGGAGGCATAACCTTTTGTTCTGGATTTTAAAGCATCAAAAAAATCATATATAATTTCATTTAAGGGTAATTCATAATTTAATTGTACCCTCGTTGCTTCTAAATATTGCATGTCTTTAAATATACCTCTTCTATTTTGGCATAACTCCATTACTGGCCCTACGTATTCAGAAGGACTTATTATTGAAACCTTAACTATGGGCTCCTCCATGGATTTTATTTCGGACGGATCTGGCAAATTAGTTGGGTTTGTTAGTTCAAGTTGTGTACCATCCGTCTTATTTACCTTATATATTACTGAGGGTGCTGTAGTTATAATATCCAAATTAAATTCTCTTTCTATTCTTTCTTGTATTACTTCCATATGTAATAGCCCCAAGAACCCACATCTAAACCCAAAGCCTAAGGCTACAGAAGTTTCAGGCTCAAAGGATAAGGCTGCGTCATTTATTTGAAGCTTTTCTAAAGCATCCTTTAGTTCATTGTATTTTGCACCATCTATAGGGTATATACCAGAAAAAACCATTGGAATAGCTGGACGATAACCTTTTAAGGCAGTTTTAGCAGGTCTTAAAGCTTCTGTTATTGTATCTCCTACTCTTGCATCTCTTACATTTTTAATTGATGCTGTTAAATATCCAACATCTCCTGCACGTAGTTCTTCAACAGGAACAAACTGAGGTGCAAATATACCCACTTCATTTACTTCAAAAATCTTTTCAGTTGCCATTAATTTTATTTTAGTACCAGCACGAACTGTGCCCTCTTTTATTCTTATATAGCTTACTACTCCCTTATAGCTATCATATCTGGAGTCGAAAATTAAAGCTTTTAGAGAAGCATCTTCATCTCCTTCAGGGGGTGGTATTTTTTCTACTATAGCTTCTAGAACTTGTTCTATATTAAGACCTGATTTAGCTGAAATAAGTGGAGCATCGGAAGCAGAAATTCCGATTATGTCTTCGATCTCCTTAATAACTTCTTGTGGCCTAGCACTAGCTAAATCAATTTTATTTATTATTGGAACGACTTCAAGATTATGGTCAAGCGCTAAATAACAATTTGCTAAGGTCTGGGCTTGAATTCCCTGAGTTGCATCTACCACTAGTAGTGCACCTTCGCAAGCAGCTAAACTTCTAGATACCTCATAATTAAAATCAACATGCCCTGGAGTATCAATTAAATTTAATATATACTCTTCTCCATCCGCTCTTTTATATATGATTCTAGCTGCAACAGCTTTTATTGTAATACCTCTTTCTCTTTCTAAATCCATATTGTCAAGAATTTGTGCTTCCATTTCCCTATGGGTTATAGTTCCTGTAACTTCGAGCAATCTATCTGCAAGAGTAGATTTGCCGTGATCTATATGTGCAACAATAGAAAAATTTCTTATATGCTTTTGCCTCAGACTCTGCATGGTTTAAATACCTCCAAAACTACGATTAAATTTATATGATTGATTATAACATATTTATATAATAGTTAATAAACATAGTTCTGATTATATAATGCTTTCTATAACTTATCCAGTTTTTGTTTAAAAAATATAAATATATCATTACAGGTATTATTTAATGATACTTTAACTGTTTTATAAACTTTGTAAGGTATATCAGGGCTCACATCAATAATGTACTCATCAGTTTTAATAGATAACAAAAAAGGATTATCTTTATATTCTACTTGAAAATAAGAACGATTTTTTATAGTGTTTGGCAATTTATAGCTTATGGAAATAAAGCCTACTACTACTATGGTTAAAATGCATGAAAATAAAATAAAATATAATATTTTTCTCATCAAATCAGATCCAGTTAATTTAGAAAATCATTAATATACTCTAAATCTATACCCTTATGCAAGGCTAAATTAATACCATTTGCAATAATTTTTGATATAGATTCTATAACAGTATCAACCTCTTTTGGTGTTACCATTAGGTTTCCCTCAAAAGGATTCAATATTTCTTGTATAAGGGCTTGCTTTTCATTTTTATCAACAGATTTTATCATACTATAAAATTCCGTGCCTTTTTTTGCCTTTTTTATCATTTCATCAATCATTAAATCAATAGTATCGTTTGCAATTGTAGCCGCATCTACCACCGTGGGAACTCCTATGGATATCACAGGTACTCCAAGGGTTTTACTGCTTATCTCCATTCTTTTATTGCCTACTCCAGACCCAGGAGAAATACCAGTATTAGATATTTGTATTGTAGAATTAACTCTGTCTAACTTTCTAGATGCTAAGGCATCTATGCAGATTACTAAATCAGGCTTGATTTTTTCTACTACTCCCTTGATAATTTCGCTAGTTTCAATACCTGTTAATCCTAAAACTCCAGGAGCTACTGCACATACAGGCCTTATGCCTTCATCCAAGGCATCTGGAACCAATTGCTTAAGATGTCTTGTTACCATAAGCTTTGATATAACCTTAGGTCCTAGAGAGTCTGGAGTAATATTCCAGTTACCTAAGCCTACAACCAAAACTGTATTTCCATCCTGGATTTTTAACAAGCTTAATAGTTGTTTAGACATTATATCTTCAACCGCTTCTATTACTTGTCTGTCATACCTGGTGAATTTAGGCAAATCTATAGTTATATATCTGCCTATAGCCTTACCCATAATTCGTTCCCCTTCTTCGCTGGTCACATCCACTACCGTTATTTTAATGTTATCTTCCTGAGACTCCTTAACAATAACGCCAGGTATTTCGCTGCCTTCTGTTTTGTTAATTTCCCTTAACTCAATTGCTAAATCAGTATGAATATTAGACATCAAATCACTCCTTACTAGATTATGTGTATAGCTTTTCCACTTTTGTATATACTATTCAAAGAACGTGATTAAATTTGACTTGAATATTAAAATAAATATACTTGAAGTAGTTCATAATAAATGGTATAATAGCTTCTGTTGTATAAATATGAACATAAAATATGTTCCCCATAAGTTTAATTTATAATAAGGGGGTGTAACAATATGGCAAACATAAAGTCAGCTCAAAAAAGAATTAAGATTACAATGACTAAGACTTTAAGAAACAGAATGGTTAAATCTGCTCTTAAAACTTCTATTAAAAAGTTTGAGGCTTCTTTATTAAGCGGTAAAGCTGAAGAGAGTAAGTCATCATTTGTTTCTGTAGTTAAAGCTTTAGATATGGCTGCTTCAAAAGGAATAATTCATAAGAATATGGCTTCTAGAAAGAAATCTAGATTAGCTAATAAGCTTAATAAATTGTCAGCTTAATGAGAAAAAAGTGAAACTGCTTTGGTAATACCCAAAACAGTTTTTATTTTTATCCAAATTTATTTATTATCAAATATTGATGGCTTTAACTATAAGTAATTCTAGTTCTAGTTTTTGCTCCGTGGAAAGACTTTTTATATTTTTTTCACATATTATACAGCTATATATATTTTTCGCTAACTCTTCCCCTGAAAACTTCCTACATTGAATTAGCAGCTTATCATAAATATATTCGTTCAATATGAATTTCTTGCAGGTTTCAGCTTTGCTTATCTTTGCCTCAGAGTTTTCCTTTACAATAAATAAAAGTTTAAATTGCCTCTCAATCATAGATAGTATTATAGTTATTAACTCACCTTTATATAAAAGCTCATTTAACAATTCAAGAGCTCTTTCCAATTTTTTTTGGGCTATTGAATCGACTAAATCAAAAATATCATCATCATTTTTGTTAGGAAGCATAAGCATAATGTCTTCCTTTTTTATAGCTCTATTTAGTGTATATGAACATAATTTATCTATTTCATTTTTAATATTTAAAAGACTTCCATCTATTCGACTACAAAATAGATTTACTAAGACTTTATCTACCTTTTTTTCACTCACTTGAAAAAGATCTGAAACTTTTTTTATTAGCTGGATACCCTTTAATTTATCAACCTTTACTACTTCCCCAGATCCCTTATAGAATTTTATAGCATTACTAACTTTTTCTCTAGGATTTTCTAATACGTAACAAATAACCAAAATGCAATACACAGGCATGCTTTTAGCATATTCTAAGATCTCATCTAATTTCTTTTTTTCTTGCTTGTCCCCATCATTTCTTAGAAAAGTAGCTCTATAAATAACCACCATTTTTTTATCTGCAAAAAAAGGCATAGTTTCGCAAGCATTAATTATTTGTGAAACTTCCACAGTTTTACCATCATATTTGCAATAATTCATATCCTGGTAAGCTTTTTTAATATATTTCCCTTCAAGCCCTTCTAAAATCTCGTCTATTCTACCCTCATCCGTCCCATAATATATAAAAAAATTAGTATTATCTATACTCATATTTTCTACCTCAATCCTTTATAACAAAAACCTTATTAAATGCAATATAAATAGTGCTGTAACTTACTACTTGATATGTTATCTCTTTACTATAACCTACTTTTAAGTCAATTACATTATAATTTTCATGGCTATACAAATCATTATTTATTGACTGTGCAAATACATAATTAATATTTCTGTATCTTAGTAATATATTTGGTTCATCCAAACTGTTGCTTTTTTGGAGGCACTCTAAAGTTAAATCAGGATTAATATTAATTTTTAACAGATTATCCCCAATTGGAAATAAATCTTTTGTGCCTGTAACCCCTTCAATATATTTTATTTTATCTATTCCTTTTATCTTACCATCAATAAGTAAAACATTTTTATTTTTATATTTAATCTCAATTAGTTCTGCATTGCCATACTTCATATAGTACATCTGGGTAATAAATTTATAGTTGAACATTGGGAAAATAACAAGTAAGAATAAGGGAGCATATTTTAACTTCTTATAACCTCCCCTAGAATATAAAATAAAAATTATAAGCAGTAGTAGAATGAATACAGCTTCTTCAACTTGTATATACCCTTTTCCCATATTTAAAAAAGATAATATATACAAGGCACCCTTAAGGCTCATCAATAAATAATTTAATATGCTGCATCCAATGGTAAATAGAAAAGTTGAAAAAGATAATAAACTCACTAGTGTAGTAAAAGGTATAAGAAGCTGAAAAAAAGGAATTAGAATTATACCCCCTGGTAAAAACCCTAAACTAAAATCCCTTAAGGTAAAGGCTAAAAAGGGCAAAGTGAATATTTGAGTACTTAAAGCTAAAGCAATTGAGCTATTAAGATTATCTGGAAGATAGAAAAAAAATCTTTTTATTTTATCATTGAATAAATATATACCTAAAACTGCTAAAAAGGATAAATGAAACCCAAGTTCCATTGAAAAAAATGGCCAGAGACTTAGTAAGATTATAGCGGAAAGACTTAGAATTGATATACTATCATAATTTTTATAAAACTTTTTAGAAAGGCTTGCTATAACAATAAAAATAAAGGCTCTAAAAGCTGAAGTTTGAAAATCTAGTAAAAATATAAATATAAAACAAAATACCATGGCAGGTATTATCCCAAAATACTTTTTTATTAAATAAAACATGATTATAAGGTGATAGCCTGATAAACTAAGTGCAAATAACACTCCGTAATTTATATAAGCTTCTTTATCTTCTTTATTTAGTTTACTTGTATCACCAAAACAAACAGCCATTATAATATTAGAATTTTCTAGCCCTAGATTCGTTTTATACTTCTCCTCTAGGGCATTCTTATTACTTAAAAAAGTTGAATATATAGTTTTTTCTGCGCTTATAATCTTAACGATATTTAATGTTGCAACATAACCTTTTGAATAATTCTTGCTGGGAGTATAGGTTCCTAGTGCATATACTATCTTGCCTTCCAGGGCTTTATCTTGTTTTCCTTCTATATATATCAATTTCCCATTATATTTACCTAGGGAGTAGTAATCATCCACCTCTTCAAATTTAACTTTAGTTAAATCTTCCCCTTTAGGTAAATTTAAATGGTAATAGTTTAATATGCTTAAAAAACCAAGTATATAAAAGCCTAAACAAAATAGAAAGTATATCCTCTTTAAAGTAAAACCCAGAATGAATATAAGCATTAATAAAAATATTAGTGCTAACGGAAGAGCCTTATTATCTATCAAGAAGCCTTCCAGACAACCAAAATATAATGACAGTGCATAATAAACTAAAGGTTTTTTCATTATGATCTCCTAAATTAAATAAAAATTATACTTTCATCTGGCTTCTAATTTATCTCTTATCTTACTTAAAGTCTTATCTCCAATACCTCCAATCTTTTTTAAATCCTCAAGCACACTGTAGGAACCATTTTTTTCTCTATAAGTAACAATCTTTTCTGCTGTAACAGGCCCAATTCCTGACACAGCATCTAGTTCCTCTATACTTGCAGAATTAATATCCACTTTATCACTAATAGTCTTACTACTTGGGGGAACCCCTGTTGCAGCTGTAGTTGCTACAATTGAAGGTATATAAATATAATCCTCGTCCTTAAGTTTCTTTGCCATATTTAGCTTTGAAATATCTGCTGATTTTGTTAAACCGCCTGCTTTATTTATTAGATCGGCAACTCTACTTCCATAGCTTAAAGTGTAAACACTTGGAAGAGCTATCTCTCCATTAATTTCAACCGTTACACTTAACGCTCCACCACTTTTTACTGTGGAATTAGAAGTTGTACTACTACTTTCCACAAAAATGTCTTTATCAATTACACTCTTTGGTTGAGTTTTTATTAAGTTTACAATAAAAAATATAATAAAAACGGCCAAAATGCAAGCTGAGCCAATTATCTTTTTTCTTTTCATAAAATAACCTCCCACTAGATTATTGACAATTTTAAAAAATAATATCGCCAATTCTCATTTTTTTTGTTATAATTATAGCTAATGGTAATTTTACTCGCTTAGGAGGTACAAATGAAAAAGCTTTTACTGATTTTCTCTGTTATTATCTTTATTATGTTAACGTCGTTTTATAATGCTAGTGCAGAGGAATCCAATATATCAGTAGCTGCTGAAGGTGCAATACTTATGGATGCTAATACTGGAGAAATTTTATACTCCAAAAATATAGATACCCAATATGCCCCTGCATCAACTACAAAGCTTATGACAGCTTTACTAACCCTGGAAAATTGCAAATTAGATGATATAATTACAGTTGGAAAGAATCCCCCCTTTGCTATAGGTAGCAGTATTGGTCTTATAGAAGGAGAAGTCGTAACGGTTAAGGATGTATTATATGGTTTACTTTTACCCTCTGGAAACGATTGCGCTTTAGCCTTAGCAGAGCAAATTTCTGGTTCGGAAGAGAACTTTGTTAAAATGATGAATAAAAGAGCACTTGAGCTTGGCTGCAAAAATACTAATTTTGTAAATTCCTGTGGTTTATATGATAAGGATCATCGCACAACTCCAATGGACTTAGCTCTTATTATGAAAGAGCTTATTAAACATAGTGAATTTTCAACTATTGCCTTGACCCCTTATTACAAAATGAAGGCTACTAATAAAACAACTGTGGAGAGATTCCTTCAAGGTGAAAATGCATTGGCCTTAAAACCAAATCTTGATCCAAAACATAGAAAATACTACTATGAAGGTATAGAAGGTGGAAAAACCGGTTATACAGTAGAATCTTTCGCCTCCTATGTGGCTAGCGCCAGTAGAGATGGTCATAGATTTATTGTTGTACTCCTCCATGATGAGACTAACAATAGATTTTTCCCAGATGCTGTAGCACTTTTAAATTATGGTTTTGACAATTTCAATTTAACCAAATTATATTCTAAAGGTGACTTTGTAACAAACTATAAAACAAAAGCATTAACCATCCCTCTTTATGCAGAGGATGACTTTTATTATACTGAAAATAAAAATGAGGCTTTGAAGCCTGAATTTACTTTAGAGGATACGAGTAAACAAATTATTTCTATAAAAAAAGGGGATTATGTATCCAAGGGGGATCTAACGCTAGGTACTAAAACACTTGGAAGCTTAAATCTTGTGAGTGGCAATGATTATATGAAAAAAACTATCACCCTTAAAAGCAGCGATAGTTTTTCACATAAGATAATGACAGGATTATATATTTTTGTAATAATAATTATTAGTATTCTGATTCTAATTTTGATTTTAAGATTTATAATTAAAATATTTAAAAGAAAAAAGAAAAAAGTATATTACTACTAATAACTTATACGTTTAGTTTTTCAATTAAATCTAATATATCCTTTGGAAGCTTAGACTTTAGACATATTTCCTTACCAGTTCTTGGATGCTTAAAGCAAAGGTAAGATGCATGAAGCGCTTGCCTTGATATAAGAGTGATATCCTCTTCAACCCCATATAGACTATCTCCATATATGGGGTGGCCTTCATGGCTAAGATGCACTCTTATTTGATGGGTTCTTCCAGTTTCTAATCGCAGACTCAATATCTGCCCTTTAATTAAGCTCTCTTGTACATTATAATGAGTGATTGACCTTTGACCATCCTCATGTACTATTCTTTTTATAGTTCCCTGTCCAACTCTATATATAGGCAAATCGATTGTTCCCTTATCTTCCTCCATAAAACCATGTATTACTGCTGTGTAGCCTTTTATTAATTCATCCTTCTCCATACTTCTAGATAACATCATATGGGAATACTGATTTTTAGCTATTATAATTAATCCGGAGGTATCCATATCTAACCTATTAACTAGTCTTACTATACAATTTTCACCAGTCTTTTGAAAATAATATAAAAGTGCATTTGCTAAGGTTCCAGATTGATAGCTCTTAGTTGGATGTACAACCATATTTATAGGTTTATTAACTATAATTATATCTCCATCCTCATAAACTATATCAATTTCTATATCCTCTGGTGTAATATCTTGGGTCTCATCCTTATTTATATCAATAGCAATTAAATCCCCTGGGGAGACAATTTGATTTAATTTAACCACTTTCTCATTAACAAATATTCTGCTAGTTACAGCAGCACCTCGAATCAATCTTGAAGAAAGATTGAGCTTTTTTTTTAAATAATCTCTAAGCTGCATATCATGATCAAGGTTCATAATATATTTTAATTTATCGCTCATATAACTATTCCTTTTGTGAATCTATGTATGCAACAGCTTCTATTTCTATAATTGCGTCCTTTGGCAGGGCTGATACCTCAACGCAAGATCTAGCTGGTTGATTTTCAGTAAAATAAGTAGCATATACTTGATTTACTATAGAGAATTCTTCTAAATTTCTCATGTAAATTACAGTCTTAATAACATTATTAAGGCTTGTTCCTGCCTCTTTCAATATACACTTTAAATTTTCTATACACTGGCTAGTGGCTTTTGAAATATCTGAAATAAGCTCTCCACTTTCAGGATCTATTGGTATTTGACCAGAAGTAAATATAAAATCTCCAAATTTAACTGCTTGAGAGTATGGACCTATAGCTTTGGGTGCCTTCTCAGTATTTATTATTTCTTTTTTCATATTTCCGTCTCCTTTGTTTCATTAAAAATTATATAATTTCTTGCTTTTATGGTTAGAGGATGTATCAGTTTACCACCTTCTATTACATAGTTTAAAGTCATGTCAAAAGCCTTTAGCATAGCTTTGTTTAAATCTTTAAAAGCGAGCTCTCTTAATTCCTTTACCCCAGGAAAGTTCCTATTAACCTCAATATAATCTGCTATGTATATTATTTTATCAAGCAAATTCATATTTTCCTTTCCTGTGGTATGGCAAGCTACGGCACTTAAGATATCTTCATCTTCAATACCCATAACATCTCTTCCTATTATGGAAGAAGCAAAGCCATGTAAAAGTTGGGGATAGGCTTTATATACCTTGTCTAATTTAAATTCATTTTTCTTTGCAATTTTTATTAATGCTAAATCAGGCATAGCTTTAGCATTATCATGAATTAGACCGGCTAAAGAAGCTTTTTCTTCATCTGCTCCATATAATTTTGCAAGAGCAAGGCTACTATTCATTACCCCTATGCTATGGAAATATCTTTCTTTTTTTAAATTTTCCTTTAAATAATCATCTATATCCTTATCTTTCCACATAAAAACCTCAATCTCTATACAAATTATTTTCTATAATAAAATTGTTAGCTTCTTTTGGAAGATACATTGATGTATCCTCATCATTTCTTATAAGACTTCGAATAGTAGTTGAAGAAATGTCAGGTAGTTCAGCTTCTATAAGAATTATTTCTTTATTATACTTTTCTTCTAAAACTTTCTTTTCATAAAGTATACTTTCTTTATCAAAGCCCTTTCGCATGAAAACAGCTAAGGTGCAAGAATTCATTATTCTACCAACATTTCTCCATGTATTTATTTCTAGTAGACAATCAGCCCCTAACAAGAAAAACCAACTTGTATCAGGCTCTGAGGCCTTAAAATGCTCCATTGTTTTGTATGTAAAGCTATAGCCTCCATTTATTAACTCAAAATCAGATACCATTAACCTATTATCATTTTTTATAACAGTTTTAATAATTTCATACCTGATTTTACCATCTAAAATATCCTCATTAGTTTTATGGGGAGGCTTACCTGAGGGAATAAAAATGACACTATCTAATGCTAAAGCATCAATAGCAGCATAAGCTAAATGTAAATGTCCCTTGTGAAAAGGATTAAACGTTCCACCTAGTACAGCTTTGCTTTTCACTTTAAAAGTCTCCTAACTACTTAATATTATATTTATAACGGTAATTCTATTTTAGGTTTATTTTCTGATCTTCTATAAATAACTAATCTTTTACCTATAGTTAAAACTCCTTCTGTCTTTAGTCTTTCAAATAGTAAATCAGATAGCTCTCTTGGGGTATATTCACTACTATCTAATATTGATATTTTTATTAATTCCCTTGCTTCTAAGGCTTCATCAATTTGTTTTATGAAATTATCATCTATTCCAGCCTTACCTAAATGAAAAATAGGCTTTAAAGTGCTGGAAAGGCTTCTTAAGTAGCTTCTTTGCTTGCTCGTTATCATTTTTATCCTCCTAAACCAAATATTCGAATTCAAAATCTTTTAATCTAACCAGATCTCCGTCCTTAATGCCTAAAGTCAAAAGTTCATCCATAACACCCTTATTTTTTAATACCTTATGGAAATATTTAAGGGAATGTGCATCATTTATATTGACACTATCAAGTAATCTATCTACAAAGCTACCTTCAATAATAAACAGGTTATCTTTCTTTATTATGTTATAGGTAAAACTTTTTTCTTCTGGTATAAATCTCTCTTCGTCTTCTATATTCAAATCCATTATTGGTATTTTTGTAAGCATTTCTAAAGCTTTCTTCATAACTTCAGTAAGTCCTTCCCCAGTAGCTGCTGAAACTTTATAAACATATTTGTAGCCTTTTAATTCTAGCTCTTTTTTAAAATTAATAAAAACCTCATCATCATAAAGTAAATCCATTTTATTTGCAGCAATAATTTGAGGTTTATCCCATAACTTAACGTTATAGCCCTTAAGTTCTTCATTTATTTTGTCGAAATCCTCTAAAGGATCTCTACCTTCAATACCTGAGATATCTACTACATGAATTAGAATTCTAGTTCTTTCTATATGCTTTAAGAAATCATGACCTAAACCTATGCCCTCTGCCGCGCCTTCAATAAGACCAGGTATATCAGCGAGTACAAAGCTATCCATGCCCTTGATATTCAAAACACCTAGATTTGGCTTTATAGTTGTAAAATGATAATTTGCGATCTTTGGACTAGCATTAGTAACCTTTGCCAATATGGAAGATTTACCTACATTGGGGAAACCAATCAAACCAACATCTGCAATAAGTTTTAATTCAAGCTTAATAAATCTCTCTTCTCCAGGCATACCTGGCTCTGCAAAATCAGGGGCATGTCTTGTAGGAGTTGTAAACTTAACATTTCCCTTTCCACCCTTACCTCCTCTAGCAACCCGGAATTTATCCTCTGGGTGAGATAAATCTGCCATGATTTTATTGCTTTCAAAATCTCTAATTATTGTACCCATAGGAACCTTAACGGTAATATCTTCTCCACCTTTACCATAACATTTGGAGCCCGAACCATTTACTCCATTTTCAGCAACAAATTTAGTATGATAAGTAAAATCAAGCAAAGTTGTCATATTTAAATCTGCTACAAATACTACATCGCCACCGTTGCCACCGTCTCCACCATCTGGTCCACCTAAGGGAATATATTTTTCTCTTCTGAAGGATATTGATCCATTACCACCATTACCTGATTTTACAAATATTTTAGCTCTATCTATAAACATATCTTCACACCTTTATCAATTATAATTTTTCCTCAAACCCTTATTGTTATTTCATAAATTAAGTTTTTATCTTCATCAACTTTATATATAAAAAAATCCTTTGCTTTTATAGCTTTTTCCACATGAAGCTCAGATTTGTTTTCATAATTAAACACTCTTTAAATTAGCACCTAGTGAACTTTCTCTCCATTTTAATGATAAAAGCACCCTGTTGGGTGCTTAATCATTAACAAAATACAAGTCAATCCAAAAGGTTGATTTGATATCAGCCAAAACCGGATAATCTTATTAATTTATTAGTTTTACTCAGCTATTGCTTGAATAGCTACTGGATATACACTTGCTTTCTTCTTGTCTTTTCCTACTCTTTCATACTTAACTGTTCCATCAATTTTAGCAAAAAGAGTATCATCACTGCCTCTACCTACGTTATTCCCTGGGTGTATCTTCGTTCCTCTTTGTCTAACAAGTATATTACCTGATAGCACAAATTGACCATCAGCTGATTTAACACCTAATCTCTTAGACTCACTATCTCTTCCGTTTCTTGAACTACCTACTCCTTTCTTATGAGCACATAGCTGAAGATTTATAAGTAACATGGCTTACACCTCCTCTATTTTAACTTTCAAATAATTTTTATATGTTTTTGTTATACCATTTAGAAATTCATATAAGGTAATCATAAATGGTTGAGAATTTTGGACTTCTTCTTTTGAAAGCTTTGAAAGATCTAAGGAAATATTTCCTTCTTCCGCAACATAACTTGCTGCATAACCTTCTACATCCACAATTCCCATTATAACAAATTGGGCTGCAGTACTAACTGAACTGCAAACAATATCTTTCCCTAGTTCAGCATAATCTGCGTGGCCAGTAACCTTAAAATCAATATACATATTTTCTGATTTTTTAAAAACAATTTTAATCATAATAAATTAAGCTTCTATCTTTTCAATCTGAAGCTTTGTATATGGTTGTCTATGGCCTTGCTTCCTTCTATAATCCAATTTTGGCTTATACTTAAAAACAATAACCTTTTTTGATTTACCTTGAGTTAATACCTTCGCTACTACTTTAGCCCCAACAATTACAGGACTTCCAACAGTAAGCTTACCATCAACACTTATAGCAAGAACTTCAGTAATTTCAATAGTAGAATCTACCTCTGCTACTAGCTTCTCAACGAAGATTATATCTCCTTCTTGAACCTTAAATTGCTTGCCACCAGTTTTTAAAACTGCATACATAAAAACACCTCCTCATACCAGTCTCGCCATTACGGGTACAAAAATATAAAATTTTTGATTTAAACCCTACCTGTGCGGTCTACAAAAGAAATTTTAACATATATATATTGTTTTGTAAAGAAACTTTAACCATATACTTTGAATTTACCTAAGGTTTCGATTTCTTTATTTTGAGTTAGGAATTTTACCCGTATATCCTTCATATCTTCTTTGAAATTTATATATACAGTATAATTTAAAGCATTTATATCCTTCACAAAATCTCCCATACTATCTTCCACCTTATTTTTATATCTATTATTGACTTCAATGTAAAGTTCTCTATTAGATGTAGTGGTTCCAAGTTTATTTACCTCATCTTTTATAAGAGCCTTCATGTATGAGAATTTATATACTTTTCCTCGCCCTGAGCAAAGATAACAATCCTCTTCTAAATATTCATCTATGCTTTTCCCTCTTCTTCTTCTTGCTATTTGAACTAAATTAAGCTCTGAGAATTCATAAACTACTGTTTTACATTTATCATCTTTAAAGTTATCTCTTAAAATTGATAAAATTAAGGCTTTATATTCTGGATTGCTCATATCTATAAAGTCAACTACGATTATTCCACTTATTCCTCTTAATCTAATTTGTCTTCCAATTTCATCTGCAGCTTCTTTATTTGTTTCAAACACCGTCTTCTCTATGCTTTTGCTACTAATATTTTTACCAGAATTAACATCTATAACATGCATTGCCTCGGTCTTATCTATTACAATATAACCTCCACAATTCAAGTAAATCTTATCAGAGATTAAATTTTTAATTTCTTTTTCAATATCATAGAATTCAAAAATACTTCTTTCCTCAATGTAAAGTTCTAGTGGTATTTCATAGTTATATTCTTTGAGAAAATTAAGGATATATTTGAAATCTTCCTCATCATCTGTGACAATCTTATCATAGCTATTATCTACAAAATCTCGCAGAACTTTATCAATGATACCTAAATCTCCATATAATAGTCCTGGCTTTAATAAATATCCTGATTTTCTAATTATATCCTTGTAAATCTTATATAGCTTATCAACTTCTTCATTAATTTCCTCAAAACTAGCATTCTTACTGTTAGTTCTAAGTATGATGCCAACATCTTCAGGTTTTAGGACTTGCTTTTTTGCATTACTAATAAAAGCTTTATCCTCAATCTTTTTAGATATCTCAATTCTCTTATGGTAGGTCTCAATTGCAATAAGCCTACCAGGGATACTGAAAGCATTCGTAACCTTAGCTTCCTTTGACCCAACTCTTTCCTTCAAAACTTCAACTATTAAATATTGCCCTTTTTTAATTTCCGTATTGTTAAATTTTTTATCTAAGTACATATAACAATTTCTATCATCCCCAATATCAATAAAGGCGCATTTAATAGCAGGAACTATACTCTTAACAATTCCATTGTAGATTTGCCCAACCTTTGGCTCTGAATCTTCTTCCTCTATAAAACAATCAATCAGCTTATCGTCTTCCTTAATTGCTATTCTTCTCATAAAATCATGTTTTTCTATAAATATTTTCTTCATATATTCATCACCTTTTAAGAAAAATAGTCATAAAGAGGTACAAAGTTACCCTCCTTAATTCCATATAATTCGTCCCTACATATATATGTAAAACTATCCTCTGATACATTAGAGGTATTACTTTTAATGAAGGAAGCAAGTAATTCTGCTGATAAGTTTTCCCTGCTACCACAAGATAAAAACGAACTTATAAATAGAGTATTATCCTTTAACGTATAATCAAACTTTTTAACCATAGGTTTAATATTTGTTAGTTTTTCTCCACTTTTTGTTTTTTTAAGAATTACCCAGCTATCCATTTGGAGAAGCTTTTGTATATCTGTCTCAATATTTTCCTCACTACTATATTTTATCTTTATATCATATAAGGCCGCATCAATAACCGCCATACCTTGTGGGACTTTTTTTTCACCAGTAGCTATAATTTCCTTAATATCCTTAAAATTTACCCCTGTAGGTGAATTTTTATTTAAAACATCCTTTATTGCAGAAGAATCAAGGGTGGTGCTAAGAACAATATCTAAATATTCTGCCTTAGAACAAACTCCAACTGGCAAAGGCTGTGCTATTGATATATTCATATGAGGATTAAAACCATTAGAATAATCAACAGGGATTAGTGACCTACGGACCACTCTTTGAAGGGTTCTCATCAAATCTAAATGAGATATAAATTTAATAGCATCTCCTTTTGTGAACTTAACTAAATATCTCAATTACATGCACCCTCCCTTCATAAGTTTACTATTTATGCCACAATTATTACAATTTAATCTGCAATCTTCAGTTAATATTTGTTTTTTAGCTTTTTCATTTTCCTCTATTAAAAACTCTTTGCTAACCCCTATATCAATAAAATCCCAAGGCAATTTTTCATCATATGTTCTTTCTCGATATGCATAAAAATCTCCATCAATATTAGTTAGCTCAAAAGCCTTCTTCCAGGTATCAGTCTTAAAGTACTCTGACCAACCATCAAATTTAGCTCCTAGCTCAAAGGCTTTAATAAGTGTATCACAAAGTTTTCTATCCCCTCTTGCAAATACTGCTTCTAAATAGCTCACAGGAGAATCATGCCAGCTATAATCTACGGCTTTGCTATTTATTGAATAATTCAATAATTTAATTTTCTCTTTTATAACTTCAGTTCTTTCTTGTGCTGCCCATTGAAAAGGGGTAAAGGCCTTAGGTACAAATATTGCAGAACTAACATTTATTTTCAGACCCCTACTTCTTACCCCCTTTGGTATTTTAAAATACTCCTGTGCAACCTTATCTGCTAAAGCTCCAATATCTGAAACATCTTCTTTTTCTTCATAAGGCAACCCTATCATAAAATATAATTTTATTGTTGACCAGCCTGAAGCAAAAGCACTGTTTACTGCATTCATTAAATCTTCTTCTGTAACTCCTTTATTTATTATATCCCGCATCCTTTGGGATCCAGCTTCTGGTGCAAGAGTTAAACCAGTTTTTCTAACTTTCTGAATCTCCTTAAGAAGATTTACTGAGAAAGAATCGATTCTAATAGAAGGTAAAGATATACCTATTTTTTTATCCTTATTTTTTTCTATAAACTCTGTTACCAGATCTTCTATATTTGAATAATCACAAATGCTTAAGGAACTAAGGGACACATCGTCATACCCTGTGCTAGCTATTAACTCTTCACTTTGTTTTAGTAAAGTCTCTTTGCTCTTTTCTCTTATAGGTCTATATATCATTCCTGCCTGACAAAATCTACAGCCTCTTGTACAGCCTCTAAAGGTTTCCAAAATTATTCGATCATGTATTATCTCCGTATAGGGAACTATAATTTTATCTGGATAATTAGCCTTATCTAAATCTTTAACTATCCTTTTTGATATTGTTTTAGGCACAAAGTCATATTTGGGAATAAAATCTTCAATTGTACCATCTTGCTTATAGGTAACTGTATAAAAGCCTGGGATATAAATTCCTTCTATAGAGGATAGTGCTTTTAATATCTCGAATCTTTTTTTGCCCTTATTTGCTTTATAAACCTCTATAACCTCATTTAGCACTTCTTCCCCTTCACCTAAGGATATAACATCTGCAATGTCATATAAGGGCTCTGGATTGTAAGCACAGGGTCCACCACAGATTACAATTGGTTCCCCTTCGCCTCGAAGACTGCTCCTAATAGTTATGTCACCTAAAGAAAGCATATTTAATATATTTGTGTAACTCATTTCATATTGCAGGGTAAAACCAACTAGATCAAATCTATTAATAGGATCTTTACTTTCAAGTGCAAATAAAGGTATACCTGCGTCCTTCATCAAAGCCTCCATGTCTGGCCAAGGTGTATAGACTCTTTCACAAAAGGTATCCTCTCTATTATTTAATATATGATATAAAATTTTACTTCCTAGATGGGACATCCCTACCTCATATACATCTGGGAAACAAAAAACAAATCTTACTTCAACCTTATCTTTATCCTTCATACAAGAATTAAATTCGCTGCCTATATATCGGGCAGGTTTCTCTACTCTATAAAGGATGTCATCCAAATTATTTATCATTCTTTTCCTCCTAGGTTTTTCATTACAATATATATTAGCATAAAAATATAATTATTGTAATTCTATATACTCTTTTAATGTGATATTACCATATTCTCTAATGCCACTTAATATTTGCTCCTCATAAATAATATTTATAAACTTCATGTCTTTATCAACTACATGGAAAATACTATATTTATATTTATCCAGTAGGCTTAAAGCTGTTAATAGATCCTTTTCAAGATATATTGACATGCTTCTATTTTCAATATATCCTTTTTTAAAAAATCTAATCTTTTTCTTTAAAATATCTCCCATAACAAGATACGCCCTTCTTTCTTTTTCTTTAACTGATGATACCACAATAAAAAAAGATATTAGGCTAAAGCCAATATTCATTTGTTTATTAAGAATTAGTATAAAGCTATATAGTAGCATAATAGTACCAATTATTATGCTGATTAATATAGTAATATTTTGACCCTTCTTATACACATACCTAATGGATAATATATCCCTTAATATTCTACCGCCATCTAAGGGGATTAACGGTAATAAATTAAATAATCCTAAGGTAAGATTTGCTTTAAATAATAAACTTATAATATCCGTTTTAATATAAATACTAATAAAACAAAAAATAACTGCTGCCAATATATTAGCAGCAGGACCTGAGAAAGATATTATTAAATCTTCTTGTGGTGATGCTTCATCTAAATTCATCAAAGTAAGATGGGCGCCGATAGGTAAAAAGTCTATAGAAAAAGCAGAATACCCATAGCTTCTTGCAACAAAATAATGAACTAATTCATGTAAAAATGCTAACAAGAATGCAATTAGAATCTGACCATTAAGTCCAAGAATAATGAGGATTATTACATATGGAATAAAATATTTGCTAAATTTAATCAAAATTTTTCTCCAACAGATTACTTGAATGTAATTTTATTTTGATTTAAAAAATTTTGAAAAGTCTCCTTTACTTGGGTTATATTTTGGCTTGTAACCATATTTATCACTTGTTTATTAGTGTAGCCATTCCCTATATAAGCCTTTGAAATTACATATAAATTATTTATAGCATTAATGTGAACTGCTCGCGAAATAAGCAGCAATGAAATTAGTATTAAACCACCGGATAAATCTACTATAATTCTGTTAAATATAATATTCTTTTTCTTAGTAGGTTTAGATTTGCTACTCGAATATTTCCCTGCAGTATTTTTTTTGCCATTTAAAATACTTTCATAATAGTGTTCATACTGTGCATTAAAATTACCCATTTTCTTCTCCAAAAAATATTTCACTATATTTATATTTTGAAATAAGAAATTATATAACTAAAAATGCCCCAAAGGGCATGTCCATGTATTAACTATTTTTTTTAATATAATGAATAAATATATCAGCAGAATTAGTATTTGTTGCAAGAGGAGTGTTATGAACATCACAAAGCCTTAATAGGGCAGACACATCAGGCTCGTGAGGCTGAGCTGTGAGTGGGTCTCTAAGAAAAATAACTAAATCTATTTCTCCCTCCGCAATCTTAGCTCCAATTTGCTGGTCCCCTCCTAAAGGTCCGGATAAAAATCTTGTAACATTTAGCCCTAGCTTTTCATTTATAAGCTTTCCTGTGGTTCCAGTTGCATAAAGCTTATGTTTAATAAATATATCTATATTTTCCTCTATAAATCTTAACATATCGTCTTTTTTCCTATCATGGGCTATCAATGCTATTTTCACACTATTCCTCCTAAAAATTGATCTTTTTTCTACGCATTCCTACACTTAATACTAAACCTAAAGAAATAAAATTAGTTAAAAGAGAACTACCTCCATAGCTCATAAACGGCAGTGTTATACCAGATATAGGCATGAGGCCTATAGTCATACCTATATTTTGAAATATAGAAAATAGTAATGAAGATACAACCCCTGTACAAATTACAGCACCAAATATATCTTTGGAATTTCTACCTATAGCTATTATTTTCATAATCAAAATTGCATATAAGAAAAGTAACAGTACCCCTCCAATAAAACCCCATTGATTTCCTACAACAGAAAAAATGAAATCCGTAAAATTTTCAGGTACGTAACTATTATCCACAAAACTTCCTGTGGCAATACCTTTACCTACTATTTCACCAGAACCAATAGATTTTTTTGATAAATCTAATTGATATTTTGCTTTTTCCGAAGCAGAAGATGGATCAATAAAGGCAGTTAACCTACTCTTTTGATAGGGCTGAATAAGACCACTATTCCAAACAATAGCTAATCCAATCAATATAGCAAGAATACCTGAAATAATAACCTTTAGCTTTAGACCATGTACATAAAATATACCAAATGCAACAAAAAAGCATACCATGGTAAGTCCTAAATCTGGCTGAAGAAAAATTAAAATCATTGGTATTATACTATAAATTACAAGTATCATGAAATTCTTAATTTTATTTGTATTACCCTCCATTTTTTGTAGTTGCTTTGCTAGCATCAATATAAGACACAATCTTGCAAATTCTCCAGGTTCAATAGCTCTGCTCCCGATTTTTATCCACATTGAAGCACCATTAATAGCTTTGCTGGTGATATTATTAAATATTAGTAAAGCTACACCAAAAAAATATATTACTCCAGCATACTGTTCAAAAACAGCATAATCAAAAATTAATATTAAATATATAACAATAATGCCAAGCAGTAACCAAAGGCATTGAAGCAAAAAATAATAACTTCCCTGATTAGTTGGTTGCATGGCACAATATATATTAAATGCTCCAAATAAAACAATAACCATAGCTATTATTATTAAAGAAAAATCTAGTTGTTTCAGAAGCTTTTTATTTATCATAAATAATCTCAACAAAATAGTACCTCCACAAAAAACATGTTACATTTCAAGTGTATTATAGCATAGCTAGTATGAAAAATCAGTATAAATAAAAAGTAAGGGACACACCTAAAGGTGATGTCCCAAGGCAATGTCCCTAATTTATCTATTTAACTTTAAACCTTTTATTGGAATATTTGCTATCAATGCTGGTGCATTCCCTTGACTAGCATCTGTTCTTACTAATTTGACATCGATTTCTTCACTATCAATATCTACATATTTGGCGAGTACCATTAAAATATCATTTTTTATTAATTCAAGAAGCTCAGGCGAAACATTTGCTCTATCATGAATTAATATTAATTTCAATCTATCCTTGGCAACATTCTTTGAAGATGATCTAGCTGAAAAAAATTTAAATAAGTCCATAATTCCACCTCTATTTCTTCTTAAATAAATTTCTTATTGTTGAAAATAATCCATTATTATTTCTATTAAAATCAATAAAGGGAACCTCTACTCCAGTTATTCGAAGAGCAATATTTTTAAAGGCTTGTCCAGATAATGCATTATTATCTAAGACAATTGGCTCTCCTTTATTTGTCGAGATAGTAATATTTCTATCATCCGGTACAATACCAATAAGCTTTATTGCTAAGCTATCTAAAATATCGTCCACATCAAGCATGTCCCCATTTTTAGTCATCTCAAAATTAATTCTATTAACCACAAGATCGTGTCTATCCATTCCTCTAGCATCAAGTTTACCTATAACTCTATCTGCATCTCTAACGGATGTAACTTCAGGATTAACTACAATAACAGCCCTATCAGCCCCTACCACTGCATTTTCAAATCCCTGTTCAATTCCTGCAGGACAATCTATAATAACGTAATCAAAATCTTCTTTTAATTGATTTACTAATGTAAGCATATCCTGAGAGCTTATATCATTCTTATCTCTTGTTTGGGCAGTTGGTAGTAAGCATAAATTTGGAAACCTTTTATCCTTTATCAAAGCTTGTTTAAGTTTGCAGTTACCTTCAATTATGTCAATTAAAGTATAAACTATCCTATTTTCAAGACCCATCAACACATCTAAATTTCTAAGACCTGTATCCCCATCAATCAGAACCACCTTTTTACCCATTGTTGCAAGTGCTGTTCCAATATTTGCTGTAGTTGTGGTTTTACCAACTCCACCTTTCCCAGATGTTACCACAATCGCTTCTCCCATTTATATTCCCTCCGTTATACGTATTTATTTAGCAAGTAAGGTTCAACTACTATTGAGCCTTCTTTTATTCTAGCCACCTCTGGATATTGTGGTCTATTACCATCCTCCGGAGAACGACTAACTATATCTGCTATCTGTATTATTTGAGGCTCTAAAGAAAAAGCAGCAATAATGGCTCTATCATTTCCCCCCATTCCTGCATAAACTTTACCCTTTATCCTTCCAAGAACTATGATATTACCCGTGGCTGTAATTTCTGAACCTGGATTTGTGTCACCTATTACAACCAAATTACCATTATAATTAATACTTTGTCCACTTCTAATTGTCTTTCTAACAAATTTTGTTCTACCTTCATTAATTCCATTAAAGACCTTAGATGATTTATCATCGTTCTCTTCTAAAATACATTCCTCAATTAAAAATTCTTTAAATAATATATCTTTAAGCCTTTTAAGGTCCTTCCCATTCATGAATTTTAATTCAGTGTCAATTTTCAAAGTTGAACCTTCATAAAATTTCTTTCCCTTTTGTAACTTTTTTATAAGGTTTTCCAACATATCATCAAAATCTCTAAATTTATTGAAATTTATTACTGCATTTAAACCATCTTTATTGCCTTTAATTATTATTCCATCATCGACCATATCAAACCTCCGATAAAAATATAATTATTATTTCAACAAAATATCTTCAAATCCTTCTTTTATTTTTTTAAAACTATGATTTATTTAGTAAATTAAAACATAATTTCTTCAAAATCTCCATTTGTTTTGCATAAAATCTAGATTACTAAGCTTATACACAAGCTTAAACATAATTATTGAAATAGCAAATGTATAGAGGCTGGAAAAAAATATATTGCTAAAGCTTATATATTCTTTATAGATAAATAACATAGATAAAATAATTATACCCTTAACTATACTTAAGCTGAAACAAGTTAAAACAGGTATAATAATTTTCCCTTTAAAAATACTTCTTCCAATAATAATTGTAAAATAACAACATAGCATATTTATAAGCATATTTATTCCAAAACCATGAACAAAAAAGACATCCTGTAAAAAGCCTGAAAATATTCCTAAAAAAATCACAATCCAGCCTTCATTATTTATGGAATAAAGAATAATAAAAGCAAAAAGTAAACTAGGAAAATATCCTTGGATTGCAATAAAATGAACTAAAGTATTATCTAGTATTGTAAACAGAATTGATAATAGAAATAGTACAAATATCTTTTTCATATTACCCCCTTAATATGCTATCTTGGTTTTATCCTTAGGTATTACAATAAACACTACCTGCAATTTATTAAAGTCTACAAAAGGCTCAATAACAGCAGTTTTGGTAAGTTTAGCCTTGTCCTCTGAAACCTCAAGTACACTACCCACCCTTATACCCTTGGGATATATAGCTCCTGTATTTGAAGTATAAATAACAGCACCAACTTGGACTTGTGAATTTTCATCAAGTTGAGTGAGCTTGGACATTTGATTGTTGTTCTCATCCTTATAGCCTTTAAGCATTCCTTCCTCTTGGGTACTTTCTACTCTACAGGCCACATTTATATTTTCATTGGTAATGGTTTGTATAACTGACCAATTTGCTTCACATTTAGTGATTTGTCCAACTAGACCATCACCACATACAACAACCATTCTCTTATTGACTCCATCTTTTGTACCTTTATTTATTATATAACCATCAAGATAACTGGTACCACTGATTCCTGTTATCTCACAACCCAAATAGTTATATCCAGATTTTTCATCTTCAAAACCAACCATAGCCGCTATTGAATCATACTTTTTTATAAGAGAATCATAATCCTGAGCCTTTTGTAATAATTTGGTATTTTGTGCTTTAAGCTCTTCGTTTTGAATCTTAACTTGATTAAAGCTAAATAAGAAACTAAGATAATCCTTTATTCCTCTGCTTAACGAATAAACGCCTTTTTGCATAGAATTTAATATAACTCCAGTACCATTTTGAAAAGCATTTGAGCTTTTGACTATTTTAGTATCTTTTTCGCTTATTCCAATCAATACTAAAAAGCATACAGAAAGTAAAACTACCACTATTGTCAGTTTATTTTTGATGAACTTCATTTTATCCTCTTCTTCTTACTTTATCTATATTATCCAAAGCCTTTCCAGCTCCAAGGGCCACACAATCCAATGGATTTTCTGCTATATGTACTGGCATATGAGTTTCACTATTTATAAGCTTATCAAGTCCTTCAAGTAGCGCTCCTCCACCTGCAAGCATAATACCTTTATCCATTATATCGGAAGCAAGTTCTGGTGGAGTTTTCTCTAAAGTAGATTTAATTGCCTCAATAATTGATGCAACAGGTTCCTTTAATGCTTCTCTTATCTCTTCTTGTGAAATTTCTATTATCTTAGGAAGACCTGTAATCAAATCTCTGCCACGGATTTGCATTATTTTTTCATTGTCTGAATGGAATGCTGAGCCTAATTGAATCTTAGCTGCTTCAGCTGTCCTATCACCAATCATAAGATTATATTCTCTTTTTACATATGATATTATTGATTGATCTAGCTCATCCCCTGCAATTCTTAAGGATTTACTTGTTACTATTCCTCCCAGTGATATTATAGCTACTTCACTAGTTCCACCACCAATATCTACAATCATACTACCTGTAGGTTCATTAACAGGTAGTCCTGCTCCAATAGCTGCTGCCATAGGCTCTTCCATCAAGTATACTTCTCTTGCTCCTGCACCTTTTGTGGACTCCTCTATAGCTCTTCTTTCAACTTCTGTAACTCCTGAAGGGAAACACACAACAATCCTAGGGCTAGCTATAGATCCTCTTGAACTAACCTTTTCAATAAACTTTTTTAGCATAGTTTGAGTTACATCAAAATCTGCAATAACTCCATCTTTAAGTGGCCTAATGGCAATTATGTTACCAGGGGTTCTACCTATCATCTGTTTTGCTTCTTCCCCTACAGCCAAAACTCTTTTTGTATCGTTATTAATGGCAACCACCGAAGGCTCTCTTAGTAGTATTCCTTTACCTTTTACATATATTAAGGTATTAGCTGTTCCTAAGTCTATACCCATATCTCTTGACATACTGAAAAATCCCATTATGAAAACTCCTTTCTTATAACAACCCTTTTTCTTTTAAACTTATATATACTCCATCACCTATGATTAAGTGATCTACTAGCTGGATTCCTAAAAGCTTACCACTCTCTACTAATCTTTTTGTAATATTTATGTCTTCATTACTGGGAGTAGGATCTCCACTTGGGTGATTATGACATATTACAATAGAAGCTGCAGACTTTTTAATAGCTTGGGAAAAAACCTCCCTTGGGTGTACAATTGATGAATTTAAGCTACCAATAGAGACATCCTCTATTGAAATAACTAAATTTTTAGTGTTTAATAATATAACCTTCAAATATTCCTTTTTATATGTTCTCAATTCATCCATCACAAGATAAGCAGCGTCCTCTGGGGACTTAATTACGTAGTTATCACCAGATTTAAAAGACTTAAATCTTTTTGCAATTTCTGCTAGTGCAAGTAGCTGTGCTGCCTTTGCTTTGCCAATGCCATTAAATTTAGTTAAATTTTCTACATCACAATTTAATAAACCATTAAGGCCACCACTTTCATTAAGCAATCTATTACTTAATGCCATAACATTATTTTTAGCAGATCCACTTCTTAATATAATTGCTAATAATTCAACGTTAGAAATGCTTGAAGCACCATATCTAAATAATCGTTCCATAGGCCTTTCGTTTTTTGGTAAATCTAATATTTTGTAAGTGCCTTCCATTAACTCTACTCCTAATTAAAATTTACCCCCATCTCACTAAATAAATGTACTAATTTACTTAAGGGAAGTCCCATAACATTATAATAACAACCCTCAATACCTTCAACATATATAGCTGCTTTACCTTGTATGCCATAAGCTCCTGCTTTATCATAAGCTTCTCCAGTATTTATATAATCCTCTATTTGCATAGATGACATTTTTGAAAAATACACAGTAGTGCTTTGAAAATCTGTTATTATTTTACCAGTTACATTATTATATAAAGCAATTCCAGAAAAAACTTCATGTTTGTTACCGCTTAGCATGTTTAACATCCTAACGGCATCCTCCTTATTTGAAGGTTTTCCCAAAACTTCATTTTTCAAACATACAATAGTATCACAAGCTAAAATAATTGCTTCAGAATTAAAAAATTTTGAAGTTCTTAAAGCTTTTCCTAAAGCGATATTCATAACATATTCGGAATTGTTGCCTCTATGTACTATACTATTTTCATCAAAATCACTTGCAAGTACGTCAAACTTTTTAGTAATAATACTTAGTAATTCTGATCTCCTAGGAGATGCGGATGCTAATATTAATTTCATTATGTCTCTCCTAATATTTTCTAAATAGTATTATTGCCAAAAACAAAGCAAGAATTGTCATTATATTTAGACTAAAATTAAAGCCAAGAGTTAAGGTTATAACTTTTAAATCAACGATAAAGGGTTTTCCTGTGCCAATTGTATAAACAGCCTTTAAAAAGCTCAAGAACTTTACATTACTACCTAAAATCTCTCCTATTAATGTGCCTCCTATTGCTGCTAAAAACAAGACAAATACAAAAAAACCACTTCTTTTATTAACCCCACTCAATTAAATCCCACCTTATAACCTATGTGCACTTAGTTTAACATTTAATATATGTTTAAACAAGTATTACTATATTATTAGACAAAA
Source organism: Clostridiaceae bacterium (assembly GCA_036507955.1). Classification (GTDB taxonomy): domain Bacteria; phylum Bacillota; class Clostridia; order Clostridiales; family Clostridiaceae; genus DATCIH01. The sequence continues at coordinate 49,634 of DATCIH010000177.1, forward strand.
TTAAATTAAAAAAGACATAATTAAATGCCTTTTATCTTATTTAGCTTTTCATATATCATATTTAGCATAGCAGGTATGTTAGTTTTATCTACTTCTATTGGAAGAGCTTCTATATAAGTTTTAATTTCCTTAGATAATGCATAATATTTATCTTTACTGTCTGCTGGTTTAATACTGCTTACCCATGTTTTTAAATCTGCAGTACCAATTGCCTTTACTTGAGTATCATTTAACCTTTGAATAATTAGATTTAGAGCATTTATCATCTGACAGACCTGTGCTCCTATAACTGATTTATTATCTATCTGATATTGGACCTTTCCACCATCTAAATTTGCAGCTTTTATTTTGCTTAGAATATCGTCTGCGGTTGCAGTATTATATACCCCTATCAATACCTTTATTCCCTTATCTGAATTGAAATTTATTACATTACCAAAGGGTGCCATGTTAACTGCACATTTGTCAGCATAATCTTTATTTGCAAATATACCACCTTGAATAAATATAAATATATTATTTATGCTAGCACTGTTTTCTACCTGAGAAGATTTTTTAGCAGTACTGGAGGGAGCTATATTATTAAAATACACTGTACTATTAAGGAATTTAAATATCAAAGTGCCAATCCCAAAGGATATTAATAGGATAAGAGCAAAAACCTTTAAATTAGAGTGCTGTTTTCTTGCAGAAAACTTCTTATTGCCTGTCCTACTATACTTATTACCAAGTCTTAATTCTAAACCTTTCATTTTACCCTCCTGCTTTCATAAAAGTTATCTACTTAAGATATATTTTATAGAGAGTAAATATATGCTAAAAAAACGATAACTTTCGTTATCGTTTTAAAGTAATTTATATGATGTTACACTTTTTACCTTAAAAGCCTTCTAGCTCCGTAATAAGCCCTTGCATAATAGCCTTCATTCAAATTACTGATTATTACACCCGTACTTGAAGAAGCGGCATGAATGAAATTACCATCTCCAATATAGATACCTACGTGAGATATGGAACCATAGGTGTTAAAGAATATTAAATCTCCTGCTCTCAAATCACCTTTTCCTACAGCTAAGCCTACATTTACTTGTGAGCCAGTATAATGGCCTAATTGAATGCCAAAATGACTGTAAACAAACATGGTAAAACCAGAACAATCAAAAGCTCTTGGACCAGATGCACCCCATACATAAGACGAACCTAAATATTGATATGCGAACTGTACCACAGAACTTGTACTACCTGAGGCAATTGTACTACCTCCTGACACTCCTGATACTCCTGATACTCCGGACACTTTTGATCCTCTACTAACAACTTTCGCAGCGGCAGCAGCCTCTGCTTTTTTCTTTTCCGCAGTTCTATTAGGAACTTTAATCGTGTTCTCTGTAGAAACATTTGCTGATGTAACAACCACACCTATTTGTGATCTAATAGCAGCATCTGCCTTTACTTCATCAACTTTTAACTTAGTACTTACGCCCCCAATAATAAGTGCAGTTGATATGAAAAGAACCCCCATTCTAAGTTTCTTCATTTAACAACCTCCTCATGCTTCCGGAGTTAGCTGACGGGTTCGGGTGAAGGTCGCCCTACCGATAAAATCGGATTAACCCCAACTTGCTGGTTCCTCCGTACCTATTATAGGATTCAGCATTAGTATTTATTATAATAAAAGATTGGAAAACTGTCAATATTAAATCTGTATTAATTTTGTAAAAATTGTTTGTTAATTCATATATATACAATAAAGCTAAAAAGTTTACTCATATTTGTATATAAGCATATTTGCTTTGAATCCGTCAAAATCATAATAATCTTTAACCATCCTTTGAAAATCAAAACCACTTTTAATCCAAAACTTTTCCATGAGTTTATTCCCATCGACTATCATAATGTACAAAATATTTATGCCGTATTTCTCTAAGAAATGTTTCTTAAGTTCATTGATTATTTTACTGCCGATTCCTTTATTTCTATAGGCATCATCCAAAATAAAACAAGAGATCCAAACTTCATTAATGCTCTTAAATTCAAACCGTCCCTTTACTATACCAAGCAATTCATTATCCTTTTTAATCTTCAAAAAGAATTCATTTTCACTTGTATAATATTCTAGAAATCTATTGTAAAAATCCCTAATTCCTTGAGGCATCTGATTACCATAGTCCCTAGACTGTTGATAATTAAACCATTTTTGTATATCTAATATATCTGACGTAAGTATACTAGATATGTTAATGTTATCGAAATCTATAGATATATCAAACACAATGCACCCCCAAATATATATTATAATGATTTATTCTACAAAGCATTGTAAAATCCTCTTAATATATCAAAAGAATCTATTGATATGCTTTTATGTTTAATAATTCACTAAGGGTAACTATTGAATAACCATTATGTTTTAGACCCTTTATTATAGCAGGAAGCGCTTCGAGGGTAGTTTTTTTATCAGAATTCGAATGCATTAGAATAATATCCCCATCCCTTGCATTATCTAACACGTTTTTTGCGATATTTATGCTTTCTTTTTGGGACCAATCAAGAGTATCAATTGACCAAATAACTATTTTATAATTATTTTTCACAATTTCATTTATGCTACTTTGAGAAAGTGCACCATAAGGTGGTCTTATAATTGCTGGCCTTATATTTATTATTGAAAATATCTTATCTTCGCTAATTTTTATCTCACGATCAATCTCCACTTCGGTTTTATTAGATAAATCCGTATGGGTTAAAGAATGATTTAAAACAAGGTTTCCTTCATTATAAGCTCTTTTTACTACATTCGGATATGAGCTAATGGGCCATCATCAAAGGTTAGTGCTATTTGTTTTTTACCATTTGAACCATTAATAAATAAAGAAGTTTTATTTTGCTTTGCAAGTTCTATAATAGTATTTCTCCAAATATTCATGCTTATCTTTTCCGATGAAGTAAGATTCTTTGATTCTCCAAGTATAGGAAGATAAATAGGAGGATATGTAGGGAAATTTGCAATTTTATTGTTGCTAACTTGATTAATTGACCTATCATTAGGATTATTATAGCCTTCTTTAGTCTTTGAATTATATGAAAAATTACTTTTATTATAAGTTTGTATACTACAGCCGTTACTAATAAAGTCACTGTTAAAAAACTGATTTTAATTATAAAACTAATTTTTCTCATTTTTCCTCCTAATTAATACAATACTCTTTTATAATATTTTCCAGTATTAATATTTGAATATATAAAAAACCCCCACAGGTTTCTTTATTATATCAAAAAAACTCATGAAGGTTTCTTATATTATGCTTTCATTAAAGTAACAAAAAGTATTCATTTTGGTGCGAAAGACGGGACTTGAACCCGTACAACCGAAGTAACACGCCCCTCAAGCGTGCGCGTCTGCCAATTCCGCCACTCTCGCAAAACCTAAAAGTCTACTTTTATATTATACTATTAGTAGAATATATGTCAATATCAAATCATTTGTTATATAAAAATGAATATAGTGAATACATGAATTTAACCTTCTTCACATAACGGTCAGTTTCCTTATAAGGAATATAATATAAATCCTTCCCATCCTTTGAGTGGTCTTTACTTTTTAGCCAATTGGTCACATTACCACTCCCTGCATTATATGCAGAAAGGACTAAATCCATTTTGTTGTCAAACTCCTTACTTAACTCATTAATATACCAACAGCCAATTCTAATATTAATCTCTGGCTGATAGAGATCCTCAACTTTGAAATTCGTTATACCAATCTGCTGTGCTGCCCAAATAGCAGTACTATCCTGAATCTGCATTAGTCCATAAGCATTCTTGTTAGATTTCGCTTTTGAATCATACTTACTTTCACATTGGATTACTGAAAATACTAACATTGGTTTTAAGTTATATTCTTTTGAATACTTATATACAATATCGGTATATTTTATCGGATAAATAGTTTTAGTAATTGGAACTATATTTATCATTAAAAGCATAACAATAATAATTAATATAATAAATTTATATGGTTTTCGTTTTTTTTTCATGTAATTACTCCATTGATTCTATTTTATTTAGTATATGCAAAAGCTGCATTTTCGTAGAAGTAAAAGTTCCACTATTATCTATCACATAATCTACATATTGTTTTTTTTCATCTAATGAGATCTGTGCTTTCATTCTGTCTGTGGCATGTTCTTCACTTATTAAGTCCCTGCTCATTAGTCTATTTTTCTGAGTAGGTTCATCTACCCAAACTAAAAGGTTAATATCCATCTTTTTATCTAGACCCTGCTCAATAAGAGTAGGAGCATCTAATACCGCTAATTTATGGCCTTCTAAAGCAATTTTATCAAAGGAGGCCCATATATCTTTTATTATATATGGAATAATTATGTCTTCAAGAAATAATCTTTCTTTTTTGTTTTTGAATATATAATCTCCAAGCATCCTTCTATTTAGTATACCCATACTATCAAAGTAACAATCTCCAAAATGCTCTTTTATTTTTATTGCTATCTCTGGGTAACTAATTATTACCTCTCTTGCTATAATATCTGCTTCTATTACTTCTATATGTTTTTCTTTTAGTATATTAGCCACAGTACTCTTTCCACTACCTATTCCACCTGTAAGACCAATTTTAACCAAAAAAACCACCTCGATTATTTAGCCTCATACCAAGTCTCCCCTACCACTATGTCAACAACTAATGGGACTTCTAACTTTACTGCATTTTCCATCTCATATTTTACCAGGGTCTTAACCTTATCAATTTCATCTTTTTCCACATTCAATATAAGCTCATCATGAACCTGAAGAAGTAATTTACTCTTTAAGCCTTCTTTCTTTAAGCTATTATTAACCCTTATCATCGCAATTTTTACAATGTCTGCCGCGCTGCCCTGGATAGGAGTATTCATAGCCAGTCTAACACCGAAGGCTTCTGTCATCTTATTAGAGTTGTTAATCTCAGGAATCAATCTTCTTCTTTTAAATATTGTTTCTACAAAGCCATTTTTCTTTGCAGTAACCACAATATCCTCCATATATTTTTTTACATTTGGATATCTATCAAAATAGGTATGGATATAAAGATTAGCTTCAGCTTTTGATATTTTCAAATCCTTAGCTAAACTAAAATCTCCTATCCCATATACAATTCCAAAGTTAACAGCCTTAGCTCTACTTCTCTGAATTTTTGTAACTTCCCCAAGTGGTATTTTGAACACTTCAGAAGCAGTCTTAGTATGAATATCTAGTTCTTCAATAAAGGCATTTATTAAATTAGTATCCTTAGAAATATGTGCAAGCACTCTAAGCTCAATCTGAGAATAATCCGCAGATAATATGTATGCATCCTTACTGCAAGGAACAAACACCTTCCTTATTTCTCTTCCTAGTTCATATTTAATAGGAATATTTTGTAGGTTAGGTTCAGTACTGGAAAGTCTCCCAGTTGTAGTAACTGTTTGATTAAAGCTGGAATGAATCTTTCCATCCACATCTATAACATTTCTAAGACCTTCAATGTATGTTGAAAAAAGTTTTGTAAGTTGTCTATAATAAGTAACTAAGCTAATGATAGGATGCTTATCTGTTAATTCCTCCAATACTTCCGCGTTAGTGGAATAGCCAGTTTTTGTCTTCTTAATAACTGGAAGATCGAGCTTATCAAATAAAATCTTACCTAATTGCTTTGGTGATGAAATATTAAACTCTTCCCCTGCAAATTCATAAATTTCCTTTTGTATTCTTTGAATTTCTCCTTGGAATTTAACTCCAAGGCTATCAAGCTTAGTTTTATCAACTAAAAAACCTTCTGCTTCCATTGTAGCTAGAACTGCTTCTAAAGGCTCCTCTAAATCAAATAATAACTCCTTCATATCTAGCTTATCTATTTCAAGTTTAAGTATAGGATAAAGCTTTGAATAAACGCACAAAATATCCGCTGAATTTCCCTGGACTATGTCCTCTAAAAGGTATTGAGCTGCTAAGGGCTTTATTTCATAGTCTCCTCTAGTGGAATCTATCAGATATGCAGCAAGCTTAATATCAAATAAATGACCGTGCATAACTATATTATATTTTAATAAAGCTGATAAAAGTCCTTTGAAATCAAAGCCTATTTTATCAATAGCACTATCTTCAAAAAATATCTTTAATTCTTTAATGATTTTTTCTTTTTCGTCTGCTTCTAAATTTATTAAACCTATATTATAATATTTTCCCTTGGTTATAAATCCTATTTCTAATAGGTTTGTTCCAGAATATAAAATATTTTTTTCTAATTTATAATATAAGATTACCTCTTTGCTCATTCCGCTAATTAAAGAAACTAAACTCTTTGATGATATAATTTGAATTAATGGTAAACTTTCTTTTATATCTTGAGCTTCGCCATTTTCGCTTTTAAATTTATCTAGTAAGGAATTAAATTGAAGTCTTAAAAACATCCTCTTTAATTCAAAATGGTTATAATCTTCCTTTGACCTTAAAGAATCCAAATTAATTTCCACAGGAACGTCTGTAATTATAGTTGCTAATCTCTTACTAAAAACTGCTTGTTCACTATAAGTTATAAGATTTTCTTTCATTTTGCTTTTTGGTAATTCCTCTAATTTATTCAATAAGTTTTCTATACTACCATAGCTTTGTATAAGCTTAAAGGCAGTCTTCTCTCCGATGCCAGGGACTCCAGGTATATTATCTGATGCATCTCCCATTAGGCCCTTAACATCAATAAATTGACTAGGAGTTATTTTCATTTCGTCAAGAATCCGTGCACCATTATATATTTCTGTTTCACTCATACCTTTTTTTGTTAAGATGACTTTTACATTATCGGTTGCCAGCTGAAGAGCATCCCTATCTCCTGTAATTACAAAAACTTCAATGTTATTTTTATCTCCATAAACAGCTAAAGTTCCAATTAAGTCATCCGCTTCAAATCCATCTATTTCAAATACATCAATGGTAAGAAGCTTTAATATTTCCTTAGTCAAAGGTAATTGTTCTGCGAGTTCAGGAGGCATCTTCTTTCTTCCAGCCTTATACTCTGCATACTCTTCATGTCTAAAGGTTGGTGCCTTTCGATCGAAGGTAGCAACTATAAAATCTGGCTTGATTTGTTCCTTCATCTTAATTAACATATTTAGAAAACCATATATAGCATTTGTATGTATTCCTTCAGAATTTGTTAAAGGAGGTAAAGCATAAAAAGCCCTGTTTAAAAGACTGTTGCAGTCTAAAATTATCATTTTTTCTTTTTCCATTTAAAATATCCTCCATTTGCTTATTATTGTTAAATCCATATAGGATATTATAACATATATCCTGTTTTTTAATTATTTACTCTTTATTTACTCTAATCTAGCAATATTTAATATATAATAAAGATATTATAATGAACTGGAGGGATTAACAATGAGAATTCAACTTATTCGTCATGCCACCTTAATAATTTCTATAGATAATAAAAAAATACTTGTAGACCCTGTATTAAGTAAAGCTGGGACTATAGCTCCTATTGCAGATGTACCAAATCAGAACTTAAATCCACTGGTAGAATTGCCTATAGTCATTGATAACATAGTTGATTGTGACGCTGTCCTCGTTACTCATACCCACGGAGATCACTTTGATGAGGCCGCAGTAAAATTGTTACCTAAAAGTATTCCTTTATTCTGCCAAATTCAAGATTATACAAAAATTACATCCTATGGTTTTAATAATGTACAACCTATTATTGATACTTATATTTGGAATAATATAAGCTTTAATAGGACTGAAGGGCAACATGGTCATGGTGAAACTGCCCTAGAAATGGCACCAGTATCCGGATTTGTTATTTCCTCACTTGGGGAAGCCTCAGTCTATATTGCAGGTGATACAGTATGGTGTATTGATGTTGAAGATGCAATAGAAAAGTTTAATCCAGAAATAGTTGTTTGTAATTGTGGTGGTGCACAATTTTCTTACGGAAAGCCAATTACTATGACAACTGAAGATATCTATGTGTTATCCCATAAATATGAGAATTTAAAAATTGTTGCGGTACACATGGAAGCCTGGAATCATTGTAGATTATCAAGAAAAGAATTAAAAGATTATATTATAGAAAATAATATTGAAACGAATGTATTTATACCAGAGGATGGAGACGCATTAAGCTTTTAGGGATTACCCAAGATGGGAGATTCATCCCTATATAGCACCTTTACAAGATAATATAAAGGTTCTAAAATATACACCTGATTCATTTTTCGAAACTAAGCTTCAAGAAGAATTATCCTCAAGACATATTACTAAACTTATTATAACAGGACTTCAAACAGCACCTATGATATTGGAGATTTAACTGCTAAGCAAATCATAGATCATCATCTTAGAATTATAGGTAATTGGTTTGCCGAAATAAAAGCTACTGAGGATATATATTTTGATTAAAAGATGACTTCGTATCAATGTGGAACTTCAAATGTAATAATGAGAATTCACTGTATTGGACGCTAGTTTATATCTATCTCCATCCTTAACCACAGCAACTATTGAAGCAATTATATCAGATTTCTTAATATTATCTATACCAAATTGAATCTCTGATATATTATTAACTCTATTTTGTGTGTCAGTAGCTTTGCTATAAGCAATAATTTCTTCTTGACTATCCGCATATGGACCCTCCTTCACATACACAATTAGCAATTTATTAATATCTATCTTATTAGCTGGAGTGTCTGGTTTATAGATTAATTGCTTATCAATTATTGAAGAACTACTTCCAAAGCCAAAGCCACTTGGTTCATCTGCAGCATAATCAAGTTTTGCAGTAAAAGCGCCTCCATCCCATGTTCCAAGAAATGCAACCGTTTGGCTAAAACCCGGCATCTTATAAGCAACTGATAAAGGTGTTTTACCAATAATATTTAATTTGTATATATCTGTGACTTTTAAATTTGTAGCAGTGTTACTTAAAGCTGAAGATGAGTTATCTTTTAAAGTAGGCTTGGATGCATTTATAGTAATAGCTTGTTTACACCCATTTAATGTT
>DATCIH010000178.1:0-37627 GCA_036507955.1 Clostridiaceae bacterium
TTAGTAAAATAACCTGGCCCTCCTCAGCACCTTCTGGAAGGAGTTCCTTTCTTATGTTTATCATAACTCTGTCTTCCCTTTCGCAAACAGCAAAGCCTTCTTCAAATCTATCAATTATTACCTGGATATTTATCTCCACATTTATAATCTCCCTTCTTAGTATTAATCACTTTAATGTAAATTTGAAATTTTTACCCTAGTTAGTTATAGTAAATATATTATAGCTTATACCACCTTACAATATTTATAAATTATTGATTTAGTCATAATACTATTACTATGAGTCAATATTCTACAAGCTTACATATTATTTTAAGACTATAATAAGCAGAGAAACTAAATAGTAAATGAAAGTGAAGGGGATATTAAATGGATAGTTTATTTAGAAATTATGAAGACAAGCTTCTTTGGGAATGCAGGAATGAAATCCTTTCCCTTGAGCCTTGGGGAAAAAATGGCATCAGGGTACGAGCAACCTATATGAACGAATTTGGAAAAGAGAATTGGGCTCTTCTACCCAAGAAAGATAGTAAATTTAAAATCCTTATAGAAGAAGATAAAGCAACGCTTGAAAATGGTAAAATAAAAGCTGAAGTTTTATTAAATGGTAATATAACTTTCTATAATCAAAAGAATGAGATTATACTTAAAGAATATGTAAGAAACCGTGTAGATATATCCCAGTATTGCAGTGCTTTAGGAATAGCATCTAGAGACCTCCGTCCAATATTAAGCGGTGATTATAGTCTTACACTTCGCTTTGAATCCGAGGAAGAAGAAAAGATCTATGGCATGGGACAATATCAACAAGCCTTTTTAAATCTTAAAGGTTGCACCCTAGAATTAGCTCAAAGGAATTCTCAAGTTTCCGTTCCCTTTGCCTTATCCAGTTTAGGGTATGGCTTTCTATGGAATAATCCAGCAATTGGAGATGTAACCTTTGGACTTAATCGAACAGAATGGAATGCTAAATCTACTAAGGAGATGGATTACTGGATTACCGCGGGAGATACTCCAAGTGAAATAGAAGAATCCTACGCAGCTGTCACCGGAACTGTTCCTATGATGCCTGAATATGGCATTGGCTTTTGGCAATGCAAACTTAGATACCAAACTCAGGATGAGCTGCTAACTGTAGCCAGGGAATATAAAAAAAGAAATATCCCTTTAGCAGGTATTGTTATAGACTTCTTTCATTGGACAAATCATGGTGATTGGAAATTCGATTTAGATTATTGGCCAGATCCTGAAGGTATGGTTAAAGAGCTTAATGAAATGGGAACACAGCTTATGGTTTCAGTTTGGCCTACAGTTGCTAAGGACAGCGAAAACTATGAAGAAATGAACACAAAGGGATATCTTATTAGATCTGATAAGGGTAAGAATACCAATATGGAATTCTTAGGTAACTGTGTCTTCTTTGATGCAACAAATCCTGGTGCAAGAAAATTTATTTGGGAGAAAGTAAAAAAGAATTATTATGATAAGGGCATAAAGATGTTTTGGCTAGATGAAGCTGAGCCTGAATATGGTGACTATGATCATGAGTTATATAGACAATATATTGGTCCAAGTCTTCAAACCGGAAATATATATCCATCAATGTTTTCAAAAGCCTTTTATGATGGTATGACGCAAGAAGGCCAGGAAAATGTAGTTAACCTTGTACGCTGCGCCTGGGCAGGCAGTCAACGTTATGGTGCACTAGTTTGGTCTGGAGATATTCATTCAAGCTTCCGCTCGCTTAGAGAACAATTTGGTTCTGGTCTTAATATGGGTCTTGCAGGGATTCCATGGTGGACAACGGATATTGGTGGTTTCTTAGGTGGCTACCCTGATGACGAAGACTTTAGAGAATGTTTAATAAGATGGTTTCAATATGGAGCTTTTTGTCCAGTATTCCGTTTACATGGAGAAAGAATGCCTCATAAAGCTCCTATAGGTACTAGTGGTGGTGGAAAGTTCTTTAGTGGTGCTGCTAATGAAATATGGAGCTACGGAGAAGATGCCTATGAGATATTCAAGAAATATATATTACTTAGAGAAAAAATGCGTCCCTATATAAGGACACTAATGGAGGCAGCCCATGAAAAGGGAACTCCTATAATAAGACCTTTATTTTATGATTTTCCTGAGGATAAAAGTAGCTGGGAGATAAAAGATCAGTATATGTTTGGTGGAGATGTTTTAGTTGCACCAATCCTTCATGAAAAGGAAAGATCCAGGAAGGTTTACCTTCCAAGTGGCCACTCATGGAAGGATTACAATACCAATATCACCTATGAAGGTGGCAAATTTATTGATTGTGCAGCTCCTTTAGATATTATTCCCTTTTTCATTAAGGATGAAAAAAGTCCTTTTTAGTAATACAAAATGAATGGTATGAGCTGAGAATTGCTTGTACCATTTTTCATAAGACATATAATTTGAAACTTTCATAAACACCTTTTCTACTAAAGCTTCATATTATGTTTAATATGAATTAGAATTGTTTGGGAGGTTTATTATGCCTGACTCAAAGGTTATAACTGTAAGCAGTGAACAAGCTCACCAGCTTATAAAAAATGAAAAAAATTTACTAATAATAGATGTAAGAACTTTAGAAGAATATAGATATGGCCACTTAAAAGGAGCAATGTTATATCCGGTGCAATTGCTGCCTCAAAAAATATTGGGTCTTGGAAAATATAGAAGAAATCCAATCCTCGTCTATTGCGCTTCTGGAGGCAGAAGTCCTTCCGCAGTGAAAATCCTCATCAATGGTGGTTTCACTAACATATACCATATGTATCAAGGAATATCTTCCTGGCACTATAGTCTAGAAAGATAATTTAAATTTCTATGTATTATTAAACTATTTGTGGTTATATTAATATCATAAGGAACTTATCAGTTGAGTCAAGATTTGTATGTGCTCTTAATTGGGTATATATGAATCGGTCAAAGATTATATATGTCTTAGGGTTTATATATAGTCGGAGAGAAGATTCTATAAGGTTAGGAAAAGTCTATAGTTAATATTTTATTATCTTTAGATTCCAACTTATCTTATAGGGTCGAACGAAGATTATATTAGGTGCTGTAATGATTATATGTGACCTTCGGGTTGTATATAGCTGTGTAAGTATTTTATATAGTCGAACAACATATTAATATGGGTAGTGAACTGCTTTTTTTAACCGAAAGGTTATTATTAGGTACAAAGTTATCTATATTAGTGTGAGGTAGATTGTTATGCTCTTTATTATGAGGTTATAGAAAAGTTTATAATAATTTACTTTTCTATAGCCTCTTTAATTTGTTTTAAGCAATCTCAAGACACTAAACTTCTTATTTGTGGGTGATATTATCTAGCAAAACCATAGAACCCTGGGTATGACCTGAGAGAGCTATTACCTCAATTTTATATCCCCCTAAATCAATTATTTCTCCACCTTTCATATCTATAATTTTTCCCACATCAAGCTCTATATCAGAGAGCATCATTGACTTTAAAACATCTACATCCTTATGTGACATGTATACTTTATCAAACTGAGCAATAGCTGCAGCATGGTCCCCATGGCCATGTGTTATTATTAGCTCTACAGGTTTTTTGGTAAGACTTGAAACGAGACCTTTTAAGTCTCCTTTGCTTTCTCCTGCATCAATGAGTAAAGCTTTTTCATCTCCCTCTAAAAGATACATATTTACATAAGGATTAACTCCATCTGGGTAATCCTCTATATTCCATACTCCTGGCATAATTTTTTTAACTTTATAATGTTCTATCATTACTTTTCACCTCTATTTTAAAATTCTAAAATAAATGAGATAGCCCGGCAAATCCGAGCTATCTCATTTATTTGTTATTAACCAAGAATTACTACAACTTCATGATCCAACCCGTCTGTGAATATAGGAATTATATTGCCTTTTATTACTTTTCCGTCTACATTTAATTCCTTAACCCCTCTGCAAACATGCTTTGGATTTTCGATCTTTATATTATAGTTTATTCCTCTAAATTGTCTTTTTACTTTATAGCCATCCCATGCCTTAGGTATACAAGGATCAACCTTCAAGCCATCAAAATCTGGCTTTATTCCAAGTATCCATTGAGCTATAGTAATATAGTTCCAGGCAGCTGTACCGGTTAGCCAAGAGTTCTTAGCTTCTCCAAATCTTACTGCATCCTTACCTGCAATCATTTGTGAATAAACATAGGGTTCAGTCCTATGAATCTCACTAATATCCTCAAGGTAAGCAGGAGCTATTTTACTATATACCTCAAAGGCTCTGTCACCCCTGCCAATTGTAGCTTCAGCACAAGCTATCCAAGGGTTGTTGTGGCAGAAGATTCCTGCATTTTCCTTATAACCTGGTGGATATGAACTAATTTCTCCTATTTCAAGATGGTATTTCTTATAAGGAGGATTATTAAGAACTATACCATATTTAGTGTCAAGTCTTTCAATAACTGAATCTAAAGCTTTTTCTGCAAAGCCACCATCTATACCAACACCAGCCATTACACAGAAACCTTGACTTTCTATAAATATCTGAGCTTCTTCATTTTCCTTACTTCCAACCTTGTTACCAAAATTGTCATAAGCTCTTAAGAACCAATCTCCATCATAGCCGTGGGTCATTATAGCTTCCCTCATCTTTTCTACATAGCCCTTAGCTCTTGCAGCTTCAGGCGCATCCCCTAGCTTAGCTGTAAGTTCAGAATAGAGTTCTCCGATAAACACAAACATTCCTGCTATAAGCACTGACTCCGCAACTCTTCCATCATCTGGTCCAAAGGTCTGAAAAGACTCTCCTGGCTCAGAGGAGAAACAATTTAAGTTCATGCAGTCGTTCCAATCGGCTCTTCCTATAAGTGGAAGTCCATGAGGTCCCATGTTATTGATAACATGATCAAAGGATGCCTTTACATGTTGAAGTAGTGTAGCTTTAGTCTCCTTATCTGAATCTGGAGAAACGAATTTTACAGATTCCTCAAGTATACTATAGTCACCAGTTTCCTTTATATAAGCATCAACTGCCATTATAAGCCATAATGGATCATCATTAAAACCGCTTCCTATATCAGAATTACCCTTCTTAGTTAAAGGCTGATATTGATGAAACGCTCCCCCATCCTCAAATTGGGTAGCTGCTATATCAATTATACGTTCCTTTGCTCTTTCTGGTATCTGATGAACAAAGCTTAAAATATCCTGATTGGAATCTCTAAAGCCCATACCTCTACCTATTCCTGATTCAAAGTAAGAAGCGCTTCTTGATAAATTAAAGGTAATCATACATTGGTAGGGATTCCATATGTTAACCATCCTGTTCAATTTTTCATCAGAGCTTTCAAGTACATAGTGAGATAATAGTGAATCCCAATGATCCCTTAATGCCTTGAGTCCTGCTTCAACAGCATCATTATCACAATACTGTGCAATCATTTCACGAGCTTTTTTCTTATTGATAACCCCTTCACTTTCCCATTTATCATCTCTAGCATTTTCAACATAGCCTAAAATAAATACATAGGTCTTTTCTTCACCTGGATTTAATACCATCTTTAAATTATGAGATGCTATTGGTGACCAACCGCTGGCTACGGAATTATTTGAAGTTCCTTTTACTACAACCTGAGGGTTTTCAAAACCATCATAAAGTCCCAGGAAGGATTCTCTATCTGAATCAAAACCTTCGATTTCAGCATTTACAGTATAAAAAGCATAATGGTCTCTTCTTTCTCTATATTCGGTTTTATGATATATTGTTGAGCCATCAATTTCTACTTCACCAGTGCTAAAATTTCTTTGGAAATTTAAGGAATCATCATTTGCATCCCATAAACAAAATTCTACAAAGGAGAATAAATTGATATCCTTTACTACTTTAGAGGTGTTCTTTACCTTTACTCTATGTATTTCCCCATTATAACTTAAGGGAACAAACGCAAGCTGTGATACTCGTACTCCATTTCTTTCTCCAATGATTTCAGTATAACCTAGCCCATGCCTACACTCATAAAAATCTAAATCCTTTTTAACAGGTTTCCAAGAATGAGACCATACATCTCCATTATCATTTATGTAGAAATATCTTCCCCCATTATCCACTGGTACATTATTATATCTGTACCTAGTTATTCTTCTCAGCCTAGCATCCTTATAAAAACTATAACCACCACTAGTATTTGATATTAGTCCAAAGAAATTTTCAGATCCAAGATAGTTAATCCATGGATAAGGTGTCTTTGGTGTGTTTATGACGTATTCTCTTCTTTTGTCGTCAAAATTTCCAAATTTCATTTATAAACCCTCTTTTCTAAATTATATTTTTATATAAAGGAATCCTTTACGGATTGCCTTATTATAAGTTCTACAGGTATAGTATAAGTTTCCTCTATTATTCTACTTTGATCTATAGCTTCAATAAGTTTTTGAAATGCCTTGTCCGCTACTTCATAAACGGGTATTCTTACAGTTGTTAATGCAGGCCTTATAAATCTTGCTATTTCTATATCATCAAACCCAACTAAAGATATATCCTTAGGTACATTAAGGCCCTTCTCCTCTATTGCTCTTAAACATCCAATAGCCATGGCATCATTCCCTGCTAGTATTGCATCTGGTTTTTGAGTAGAGAGCAGTTTATATGCACAGACATAACCACTTTCTTCTGTATAGTTTCCTTTGAATATAAGATTCTTTCTGATT
The DNA here is from genome assembly GCA_036507955.1 of Clostridiaceae bacterium. Taxonomy (GTDB): domain Bacteria; phylum Bacillota; class Clostridia; order Clostridiales; family Clostridiaceae; genus DATCIH01. Next base: position 6,705 of record DATCIH010000178.1, read on the forward strand.
ATAATATTGAAATCTGCTAAAGCTTTCATATAGCCCTCATACCTTTCAATGGAAGCGAGCTGGCCTGTATCACCACATATATGAGCTATAGTTTTATGACCCTTTTCAATTAAATATTTTGTTGCATTATAAGCTCCATTAAAATTATCTGGATTAACAGTAAGACACTTATTTTTAGTCTCAGTCTTTTCAAATCTTCTACCTATAACCACAATAAGCTGCTTGCTGATTATTAAATCTTCAATAGACCCTTCAATATTCTTCCCGCCAATAAAAACAGCTCCTGCTATGGTCTTATTATATAAAAGCTCCTTAACTGTATTAAAGTCTCTAGGCCTAGATACAATTGAAACCAACACATAGTAACCTTTGCTTTTTGCTATGTCAACTAAAATACTGGTAAATTCAGAAAAATAGGTACTGGAAAATACCCTTCTATCTTCATTTTCTTCCTTAGTGTCAATAATTATGAGTCCTATTATCTTAGCTGCTTTACCTGCTAAGGTTCTTGCGGAGGCTTGGGGAAAGTAATTATACTTTTTAATTATTTCTAGAACTTTATTTCTTGTTTCTTCAGGTACATTTGAATAGTTATTGATAACTCTTGAAACAGTACTTCTTGATACGCCCGCCAGCTTTGCGATTTCTTCACTATTCATCCCTGCACCTCATCTATTGAAATTTTATAAAAGTACCTTAACTTGATGGGTTTTACCATCATTAAATATAGGAACTTTATTGCCTTCAAGCTTTTTTCCATCTACTATAAGTTCTTTAACTCCCTTACATACATGGTTTTCGTTTTTAACTTCTATATTATAAGTAGCGTTTCTATAATACTTTGTTGCTTTAAACCCATCCCAAAAGTCAGGAATACAAGGATTAATTATTATACCATCATAGATTGGCAATATGCCTAGTATAAACTTAGTCGCAGCCTGATACATCCAAGAGGCAGTTCCTGAAAGCCAGCTGTTCCTTCCAAGTCCAAATTCAGGATGCTCATCTCCTAGTATATTTTGAGGATAAACATAGGGCTCAACTTCATATTCATCTATTATATCATTTTTGCAAACGGGATTAACCTGTGTATAATACTCATATGCCCTGTTCCCATTACCTAGGATTGTTTCCGCAATCATAACCCAAGGGTTACTATGTAGAAATATCCCACCGTTTTCTTTTGCCCCTGGTGGGTAGGTGGTTATTCCTCCCTTAGTATCATCAAAGCCATTATAACCAGGATAGCTAAGCTTTATACCCTTTGAAGTATTTAGAATCTTATTAACTGACTCTAAAGCACTTTTGCCTCTAGCTTCATCCGCAAATCCTGATATTACCGCCCAAGATTGTGAATTTAAATATATTTGTCCTGTTTCACATTTATGAGAGCCAAGTGGGGAACCATCGTAATCAAAATATCTGAGGAACCATTCTCCATCCCAACCAACTTTATTTACAGTCTCTTTCATTTCCTTATACCAAGCTTCATATATATTTCTCTGCTCTGCATCTCCTATAAACTCCATCAGCTCAATTAGTTCGCAAAGAGCCTTCCCATAAAGGTTTGCGTTAAAGAAAGATTCTGCACCGGTGGGAAGATTTACGCAATCATTCCAATCAGCAAAGCCAAGGTGAGGTATACCATGGGTTCCAGTATCACCTTTTGTAAAGGCAACAGATCTTTTAATATGCTCTAAAACTGTTCCCTTTTCTAAGGACATACCTTTTTCATCCTTGTCATAGAATGGAATCTCCTTATTTAGAAATGCAGCATTCCCTGTTTCTTTTATATAGGTACATACCGAAAGGACTATCCATAGATGGTCATCCCCGTAATACTTAGGTCTATCTGTTCTTTCTCCGGCATCTCCCTCACTTGCTATCATGGTACTTGGTATAAATTGATGCATAGCATTTCCTTTTATTTTCTGGGTACTTAAAAGCTTTTCTATTAACTCTCTTCCTTCTTCAGGAATATGTCCCATTATTCCCATAACATCCTGGGAGCTATCTCTAAAGCCTATTCCCCTACCACCAAAACCAAGCTGATACAGGGATAAATCTCTTGACCAATTTTTAGTTATATAGCATTGCCTAGGATTGTGTATGTTCAATATGGAATTCATTAAGACATCTGGAGTTTCAACCTGTAGATTTGATAAATATCCATCCCAAAACTTTGACAGGTCCTCAAAGGCTTTATCTACTTTTTTTTCATCTCTAAATTTATTTATGGATTCCATTTCTTCTTCCAAATTATCGAACTGACCAAGCTGAGTTATAACCCTCTTGCTTTCATTTTTCTTAAGCTTACCTAAATGATGCATCAGCGCTGCTATATTATCTCCTCTATTGCTTTCATAGTTACTTAGTTCTTCTTCATTTAAACTTAAGGGTTTAGCCCAAGTCCCAAATTCATTTTCTCCTAAAAATTTCTTTCTGTCAGTTTCAAAGGAAGAAATAGGTTGATTTGATGTTAAATAGTTTGTTCTTTTCCCCTTATTCATAAATGCATATTGAGTCAATATTTTCTTTCCCTCTGCTTCCTCAATACATCTTGACTGCATGGTCTGGGGAACCCAATCAGCGTTTGTGAACTGTTTTAAAGCATCAAAATGCGTATACTCAACCACTGGTATTAAATCTACCTCAATTTCTGACTCGTTAAGATTTATTATTTTTATATCTCTAATTAGTCTGGCTTCATTCTCAGGCACAAATACTTTTATTTCAGTTCTTATACCAAAAAATTCTGATATGTATTTTGAATAGCCAAGACCAACTCTACATTCATAGAAATCATATTTTTCTAAAGTTGGTACAAAATAAGGAGAAAAAATCTTTACTTTTCCATCCTTCTTTACTCTTATGTAAGCTGTTTCTCCATTAAACTCATAATTAGGTAGTTGTGGTAGATACTTAACAATCCTGTTTAAGGCAGGATCCCCTTTGCAAATTAAAGAACCACCAGTTTGATCTACAAATCCACCAAATTTTAGATTTCCAACATAGTTTATCCATTTAGTGGGTGTTTTAGGATTTGTGATAATGTATTCTCTTGTAGCATCATTAAAATATCCGTATTTCATCTTTACTCGTATGCCCTCCTTAAAAATAATATGATGTAAGCTCGTTTGTAAACGCGTGTTTACAAAATAAGTATACATCATTTTTTTGCTTAAAACAATATGAAGAGACCCTTCTTGAGATTAACTCATTTATTTACTTGTTGTTTTATCTCCGTTATTCAAATTTTTTCTGTAACCCGTGGGAGTTGTCCCATAGTTTCTTTTAAATAGAGTATGAAAATAACTTCTGTTTGAAAAACCTACCCGATCAACTATTTCATTTATTGATATAGTTGTATTGTCTAAAAGCTCAATGGCTTTTTCCATTCTCATATCATTTATATAATCTGACACTGACTTTAACACATTCTTCTTAAATAATCTTCCTAAATAAACTGGAGACATATTAACCATCCCTGCTATATTATCAAGACATAAATTCCCATCCATAAAGTTGCTACTTATTATTCCAATAATAATATCAATTAATTCATCATGCTTAAATATCTTTTTTTGTTCTAACATATTTGATAATTCATCAAACATATTGAAAAAATGATTTCTATACTCAGCTAAGGTTTCTAACTCTTTAAATCTTCCAATGAACTCGCTAAAACTATAATCTATCTTAATTTTTTTAGCTTTTTCTATGGTTTCTATTACTGAACTTATTGAAAAAGCTAGTCTTAGCATAGTAGAATTAAAATTAGAATAATGGTAGTGGGTTAACCCCTCACATACTATAATATCATATATCCTCTTTTCTTCTACCGTTTTTCCCATCAAGAAGGAATCTATCAACGATTTCTCATAGTCGATAGGATAAACATATTTTAATTTAATATCTAACTTACATAAAAATATGATACTTTTATGTCCGAAAAAAGTTCTATAATTTGATATATCTAAGCTTTCCATATATAATTTGGATATATCTGAAACATTATAGCCCTCTGGCCCAAAAGCACAAGAAACTGATATATTTAAAAGCTTTTCCACATTGTTTTGAATTTCCTTAAGGATTGTATCAATCTGAGATAATTTAGAATCATCTAAGACTTCTTCATTGAAGAATAAAATCACATGGTCCCTTCCTATATCTAAGGTTTCAATTGAATAAAGCCCTTCAAATAGCTCAGTGGCAATATTCATTATTCCAAATTTTAATAGACTTCTGTCTTCGTTGTTAAATTTAAAGCAAAAATCAGAGAAATTATCTATCTTTAGTAGAGTCATACATATGTTTTGTCCGCTTAATATTTTAATATTATAATCTACGATATTTCTGTTATACACATTTAAATCAAAGGAATTTTCATTTAAGATTAAAGCTCTCAAGAATTCATCCTTTAAAGGTTTAACGGCTTTACTTTTTTCATCAGATAAATTTTTTAGTTTAATTATCACATCATCGATTGGTTTATAAACTTTTTTAGATAATATATATGAAGCAAAAAGTCCAAAGCATAATATTATTAAACATATTATTAGAGTATTATTTCGAATATAGCTTAGCTTCTTATTTATTATACTGTAGGGCGTAACCCTTATAAATTTCCAGTCTAAACCCTGGGTACTTACATATGTAATTAGAGACTTTTTTCCGTTAAAATCATCTATAAAATATCCAAGGGGATTCTTTGAATTCATAATATGTTTAAAATAGCTAGTATTAGAAACATAGGATAAATTTTCTGTATCATTTGCACTGCTTACAATTTGTCCCTTATCACTTAATACATAAATAGAATTTCCCTTATTACTGTTTAAGGAATTAATAACCTGCCTAACCCATAGTTCTGAAACGTTCACTATTATAGCATTATCAATTTCCGAGGAGCTTGAATCTTTCAAAATAAAGGTGAATACATTTGTGTATTGCCGATAGTCCCCGCTGGAATTGCTTACCATAACTTTTCTTGCATATGGTTTTGATATATCTATTTCCTTGTAATTTTTTAATATGTTCATTATATCCTGATCAACAAACTCAGAGCTCTTTTTCATATTATTATTAGTCAATGTAGAATAAAAGGTATCTGTTCTAGCATTATATACATAGATTGAATCTACAAAGGGCATAGTATAGTTATAATTTTTAAGCATCCTTATGGCTTTATCAATATCAATTTGTTGAACATCGGTATAATATCTTAGCAAAGAAACATTTTCATCACTACTTAATTGACTAAGTAAGGATTTAGCTGAGGAAACCATAAAATTAGTGCTGTAGCTTACCTCGGAGACACTATCCTTTGAGGATGAATAAATATCTGAAATTTGTATCTTAATAAAGGAATAATATAGAGCTATGGAAACCGCTGCAATAACTATAACTATTTCTAATGTTATGTATCGTAATATTTTTGAATATATATCAGGAGTTCTATAATTCTTTATAATTTTCAAGGAAAGCACCCCTTACATTCTTTTAAAATTATTTTATAGTACAATTATAATTTATTATAGGCCTAAACTCAATAAATGTTTCAAATTAATTCAAATGTATATATTTACAACAACTATTTGTATAAAAATCAAACACTTCTATTGTATTTGTTATTTACTTTTTATAAAAACATCAATAGAATGTTAATATAGTTAACTTGATCTAACAAAACTTAATGGTTAGTTTGAGACTAAAAAAATATAGGAAAGAGTGATGTGGATGGTAGTTAATTACGTACCAAGGGTCAAAAAGCCTGTGAATAAGTTCTCTGCTCTTATAAGAGATATTGTTCAACATAAAGCATTATATATAATGCTACTTCCCGGTTTAGCTTTGATTCTCCTTTTAAGCTATCTACCTATGCTGGGAGCTTTGGTTGCTTTCAAGGATTTTAAGTATTTAGGTAATAACTTTTTTGAGAACTTTATGTTAAGTAAGTGGGTGGGATTTACTAATTTTGAATTTTTCTTAAAAGGACCAGATACTTGGTTAATTACAAGAAATACTATTGGCTATAATTTAGCTTTCATTATTTTAGGAAACATTATAGCTATAACATTTTCTTTAGGTCTTAATGAACTATTGAATAAAAAAGTTGGTAGATTTTATCAGAGTGCAATGCTACTTCCATATTTTTTATCATGGATAGTAATGAGTTATTTATTTTATGGTTTCTTAAGTGTGGACAGAGGTATATTAAATGTACAAATCTTACAGCCTTTAGGTATTAAGACGATTTCTTGGTATTCGGATACGACTTGGTGGCCTTTAATCTTAATTGCAGCAAACGTGTTAAAATATGCTGGTTATAATAGTATTATTTATTTAGCTACCTTAACGGGTATAGATGAAGAGCTTTATGAAGCAGCAATTTTAGATGGAGCTACAAAATGGCAACAGATTGTTAATATTACTCTTCCTTTATTATCAAACGTTATTATTATATTGCTATTATTCTCGGTGGGTAGAATATTTGTTGCAGATTTGGGTCTATTCTATTATGTACCTATGCTATCAGGACCACTATTTCCGGTTACACAAGTTTTAGATACTTATGTATATAGAGCTCTTATGAATAGTGGAGACATAGGGATGTCCTCTGCTGCAGGTTTATATCAATCTATGATTGGGTTTATTCTGGTCTTACTGGCTAATTTTGCAGTCAGAAAAATTGATCCAGATAAAGCCTTATTTTAAGGAAGTGATAGTATGAAAGAATTTAATGCTAACTCAATAACAAAAAAATCAAATTTTATATTAAATATCATATTTATGATATATACATTGTTCTGCTTGGTTCCACTAATATTGGCATTGATCGTTTCTTTTACAGATGAGAACATAATAAACACTTATGGATATAGTTTTTTTCCAAGAAAATTAAGCTTTGCTTCTTACCAGTATGTTTTGTTGAATGGAAGAGCTATAATCAATGCTTATGGAATAACAATATTCAATACAGTAGTTGGAACCTTTTTAAGTTTAATAGTAATTGCTCTATTTGCTTATCCTATATCTAGGAAAGAATTTAAGTATAGGTACTTCTTCACTTTTTTAGTATTCTTCACCATGTTATTTAGTGGTGGTATGGTTCCCTGGTATTTAGTATGTACTCAGGTCCTTCATTTAAAGGATACTATTTGGGCAATGATTATCCCTTATCTAATGAATGGTTGGTATGTTATTATAATGAGAACTTTCTTCGCCACAACAATACCAGATTCTATTGTAGAAGCTGCAAAAATAGATGGTGCTGGAGATTTTAAAACCTTCATGGTTATAGTTCTTCCACTAGCAAAACCTGTACTAGCTACAGTAGGCTTATTTATTACCTTAACTTACTGGAATGATTTCTGGTTACCAATGATGTTAATAAATAAAGATGGTCTTTTAAGTCTACAATACACCATGGTAAAGATACAGACCAATATAGCGTATCTAACTCAAATTAATTCCGCTGCTGGTGGTGGTAATGTAGCTGGTGTAATAGCCGCAATACCAACAGAAACAGTTCGTATGGCTATGGCTGTTATGGCTATAGGTCCTATAGTAATAGCATACCCTTTCTTCCAAAAGTACTTTGTTAAGGGGTTAACTATAGGAGCAGTTAAAGGCTAAAACCAGATTTACTGGTTAGCATATATATAATATTTAAGGAGGATAATACATGAGAAAACTCAACAAAAAACTAGCTTTAATCGTAGCTGCAGTGTTGACTACAACAACATTTCTTGCAGGCTGCAAAACTACACCAAAACCTGTTGCCGCAGTGGCAAAGACACCTTATCAGTTAGACTGGTTCTATATCGGTAACGGTCCACAAGCTGATAGCGCAAAGGTGGATGCTGCAGCAACTCTTCTACTAAAAGACATTAATGTTCAGCTAGTAACGCATTGCTATGATTGGGGTACTTATCAAGCAAAAATGACCACCGCTCTTGCTACTGGCGAAAAAGTTGACTTATTAATGACTGCACAAGGTTGGGGTTCCTTGATTGTTGATGATGTTAGAAAGCAAGCACTTGTTGATATCACTACTCTAGCTCCTAAGTATGCACCACACGCAGTTGCTACTTTAAAGGGTGGTTTCTGGGAATACAGCCAAGTTAGTGGTAAGAATTATTCTATACCAGTTAACAAAGAAAAAGCTACCCAGATGGGATTCAATTTTAATCAAGCTTATGTTACTAAGTACAAATTAGAAGATCTAACTAAGAATGTAAAATCTATAGAAGATATTACACCTATGCTTAAGACCATAAAGGATGCAGAGCCAACAATATTCCCAGTTGAACCTAATACAGGTATTATTGGCTTTACAACAATGGATGATAGTGCACAAGCAAGTAATATGGTTGTACTTCCACATGATTCAACTGATGGAAAATATGTATCTGCTCCATCTAATCCTAATTTTGCAAAGATAGCTGATGTAACAAGAGCTTGGTATACTGCCGGTTACATCTCTAAAGATGCTGCTACTGTTACAGATGTTACACCATTTAGAAAAGCTGGCAAAAACTTTGTAGCTTTTGACTCAATGAAACCAGGTAAAGATGTAGAAGTTTCTACTGCTACAGGAACTACTTGGAAAGAGACTGTAATTGGAACTCCATTCCTACGTACTAGTGATACAATGGGATGTATGATGTCTATTCCTAAATCAGCTAAAGATCCTAACAGAGTTTTAGAGTTCGTAGATAAAATGTACTCTGATGTTAAGTTAATAAACTTAATCGACTATGGTATAGAAGGAACTCATTATGTTGTAAAGAGCCCAGGAATAATTGACTTTGCACCTGCTACTGATGGCGGAAAGAAATCAGGTTATAACCCAGGAACTCCATGGATGTTCGGAGATCAATTTAAATCCTATTTATTCTCAAATGAAGATCCACAAAAATGGGCTGCTTTCAAAGCCTTTAATGATGCTGCTAAGCCAGTTAAAGATGCAGGTTTCGTTTACACTGATGATAATGTAAAGAATGAAGAAGCTGCATGCGTTAACGTATCAAAAGAATTTGGCCCAAGTATTCAAGTTGGAGCTATTGATCCAAAAGTCAATATTCCAAAATATATCGCTAAGTTAGATGCTGCTGGAATGCAGAAGATTCTTGCTGATATAAATACACAATATGCTACTTGGCTTAAGACTCAAAAATAAGCTAAATAATTTTCTAAAAAAAAAACACCCTAAAACTAAGGGGGTTTTTTTTTTTAGAAAAATGTTGTAACCCATTTCAATAAATTTTTCTAAACATCTATCATTTCCTATTTACTTATGATATGATAGATGTACGTACAAGATACAAAATAAATTATTTTTGAGGAGGATACTAAAAATGAGAAAGCTAAACAAAAAGCTAGCTTTAATTGTAGCTGCTGTGTTGACTACAACAACATTCCTTTCAGGCTGCAAAACTACACCAAAGGCTACTACAACAGTAGCAAAAACGCCTTATCAGTTAGACTGGTACTACGTCGGTAATGGTCCACAAGCCGATAGCCCTAAAATTGATGCCGCTGCAACTCTTCTACTAAAGGACATCAATGTTCAGCTAGTAACCCATTGCATTGATTGGGGTACTTATCAAGCAAAAATGACCACTAATCTTGCAACTGGTGAGAAAGTTGATTTATTAATGACTGCCCTTGGTTGGGGTTCCTTATTAGTCGACGATGTTAGAAAAGGAGCTATTATTGATATTACTACATTAGCTCCTAAATATGCACCAAATGCAGTAGCAGTATTAAAGGGTGGTTTCTGGGAATTAAGCAAGATTAACGGTAAAAATTATGGTTTCCCAGTTAACAAAGAAGCAGGAGCTCAGATGGGCTATGATTTCAACCAATCTTATGTTACTAAATACAAGTTAGAAGATGCTAGTAAAAATGTAAAAGCACTAGAAGATATTACTCCAATGCTTAAGACTATTAAAGCAGCAGAGCCAACAATATTTCCTGTTGAGCCTAATGTAAATATAGTCGGTTATAGTTCTATGGATGATGATCCACAAGCAAGCAATTTAGTTGTTTTACCTCATAATTCAACCGATGATAAATTTGTTGCTTCTGCTGCAAATCCTAACTTTGCACTGTTGGCTGATACAGTAAGGTCTTGGTATACTGCAGGCTATATCCAAAAGGATGCTGCTACTGTTACTGACGTTACACCTTTTAGAAAAGCTGGTAAGAACTTTGTAGCCTTTGATTCAATGAAACCAGGTAAGGATGCAGAAGTTTCAATCGCTACTGGTCAAGTTTGGAAAGAGACCGTAATAGGAACACCATTTTCCCATACAGCAGATGTAAGTGGAGTTGAAATGTCAATTACTAAATCTGCTAAAGATCCAACTAGAGTTTTAGAGTTCGTTGATAAATTATATTCTGACGTTAAGTTAATAAACTTAATTGATTATGGTATAGAAGGAACTCATTATGTTGTAAAGAGTCCTGGAATAATAGACTTTGCACCAGCTACTGCAGGTGGAACAAAGTCAGGTTATAACCCAGGAACTCCTTGGATGTTTGGAGATCAATTTAAATCCTATTTATTTACTACTGAAGATCCAAACAAATGGGCCGCTTTCAAGAAATTTAATACAGATTGTGTTAAACTTGTGGATTGTGGATTCGTTTATATGGATGATGCAGTAAAGAATGAAGAAGCTGCTTGCGTTAATGTACAAAAGGAATTTGATCCAAGTATTCAAGTTGGAGCTATTGATCCAAAAGTAAATATTCCAAAATATATCGCAAAGTTAGATGCTGCTGGAATGCAGAAGATTCTTACCGATGTAAATGCTCAATATGTTACTTGGAAAGCAACTCAAAAGAAATAATTTTTAACTCTTAGAAAGCACCGGTATCCGGTGCTTTCTATTTTTATATAACTCATAATTACTTTTAAAGTTATTTTGATAAGGCTTTATGACTTTCCTTAAGTTGCTCTCTTATTGGAAGCTTTTGAGGGCATCTGCTTTCGCAAACTCCACAGCTAATACAAGCCTCTGCAGTTTTCCCCTTAACCCATTCACTCTTTCCAATTTCATTATATCCTTTTTGTGCAAAATCTTTTAAGCCATATACCTTATAATAGTTCATCATTTGAAATATTTGTGGGATATTTACCTCTTTAGGACATGGCATACAATAAGCACATCCTGTACAATATAGTTCTGCTAATCTCTTATTCTCTTCCATTATCCTATTTATTGCTTCTAGCTCTACTGGACTTAATATATTAGAATTTGAAGCTGTAGCTGCATTCTCTTTCACCATATCCATACTACCCATCCCAGATAGGGCACAATCAATATTGGGATTAGTCATAACAAATCTCAAGGCCATCTCTGAGTTGCTTCTTGCAGCAATACCCGCCTTATCAGCTATTTCTTTTGGAAGACCTGAAACTCTTCCTCCCCCTAAAGGACCCATTACAGCTGTACCAAGTCCTTTTGACTTTGCATAAGCTATAGCTTCCTCATTACTTCTATCAATAATATTGTATTGGCATAAAACAGATTCGAAAACTCCTAAATCGATAAGCTTTATCATATTTTCAGGTTTATCATGAAAGGAAAAGGATATATGTTTTATCTTACCTTCTTCCTTTGCTTTTATAGCTTCTGTAAGATAGCCATAATTCTTTTCTAATTCATTAAAGCTATCAAACCCTATACCATGGAAGTGATAAAAGTCTATGTAATCTACATCTAGCTTCCTTAGCTGATCCTCTAAAATTCTAGTTGTATCCCCATGCTTCTTTATCATATGTCCTGGACTCTTTGTAGAAACATATACTTTGTCCCTTATACCCTTTAAGGCTTCTCCAAGAACTACTTCGCTTTGCCCCTCACAATAGAAGTATGCTGAATCAAAGTAATTAACACCAAGCTCATATGCGCTATGAACCATTTCAATAGTTTTTTCCTTGTCTACTACATCTTTATCTCCAATCTTTATCATTGGGAACCTCATACATCCAAACCCTAACTGGGATATACTAATACCTGTATTTCCAAACTTATTATATTTCAATTCTTTCAATCCTCCTAAATAATTTTAATCTATATAACTATTTTAACCTATTTTACTTACAACATCTTCACCTATTTATTCGAAATTTACAACTATTTAGACTTAATAAATAAAAAACATAAAAAATAATTTTATTTTTTCCACAACATTCCACTTTATAATTCTCTAAAATTAGTTTAAAAATTAATAAATTACAGAAGATATATAATACTATAAAACTTTGAAATTAGGTGAAAATATGAAAAATGCATTTTTAAAAAAAATATTAACTCCTATAAGCTATAAAAATATACCAAATGTTAAGGAGTTTTATATACCTGAAGTTAATGAAAATGCTGAAAAATCTAAAGAAAACCTAGAAAAAGAGATATCTGTTAGTGGAAGTATTAACGACAACCTTAACTTTATTAAAACTGCCTTTAATTTTGAAAATAACAAAGATATTATTATTCGTGAATTTAAATTGCAAAACAAAAAAGATGCCTTTATAGCTTATCTTGATGGTATGGTAGACAGAAATATCATCAATAATTTCATTTTAAGACCACTCATGAATGATCCCTCAAGCTTAAATACTGAAGACAGTATTTTTGAAAGAGTAATAGAAACAAATCAAGCTAAAAAGCTTACGATTCAAAAAGATGTAATATATGGAATCCTTACTGGAGATACAGCTGTATATTTAGATGGTAAAGATTACTATGTACTTTGCGAAACAAAGGGCTTCGAAAAAAGAGCGGTAGATAAGCCCCATAATGAGGCTGTAATAAAAGGTTCCCAGGAAGCCTTTAGTGAAAATCTTCGTACAAATATTACCCTAATAAGAAAAATAATAAAAAATAATAACCTAACAACAGAATTTTTAGAGATAGGAGATGAAAACAGAAATTTATGTGCCATAACCTATTTAAAGGGTATCATAAACCCGGCTATAGTAGATGAAGTTAAAAGAAGAATAAATGGAATCAAAACAGATTTTATAAATGGTAGTGGGATGTTGGAGCAATTCATTGAAGATTCTCCTATGTCAATAATTCCTACAGTTTTATCAACTGAAAGACCCGATGTAGTTGCCTCCCATATAGTAGAGGGTAAAATATCTATAATAGCAGAGGGAACTCCCTTTGCTATTATAGTTCCTATAACTATTTCTGCTCTACTCGTTTCACCTGAGGATTCAGCTCTTCGATGGCAGTATGGTACCTTACTTAGGATAATCCGAATTATTGCACTTTTCCTAGCAACACTACTTCCTGGTATATATATAGCTATAACCACCTATCATCAGGAAATGATACCTACAGAGTTACTCCTTGCTATTGCTATTGCTAGAGAGAACGTTCCCTTTCCTACAATAGTTGAGATTCTCCTTATGGAGTTCTCTTTTGAGTTAATAAGGGAAGCCGGGGTAAGAATTCCAGGTATGCTAGGAACCACAATAGGGATCATCGGGGTCTTAGTTGTTGGTCAAGCGTCTGTTCAAGCGGATCTAGTAAGTCCTGTATTAATTGTTATTATAGCAACTACAGGTCTGGCTAATTATACTATTCCTGACTTCTCCTTTTCTACCGGGATACGTATCATAAGATTATTTTTTATTATTCTTGGAGCTTTTCTTGGCTTTTATGGGATTTCTATTGGTATTGTGATTTTATTGTCCTTTTTAGTAGATATGAAATCCTTTGGAGTTCCTTTTCTATCAATATCAATTCCTAAAACAAGAAAAAGCTTTAATAAATTTATAAAATATCCCATATGGAAGCAAGAACTTAGGCCAGATGAAGTAAATCCACTTAAGCTAAGAAGACAGCCTAAGGTATCTCGAAGGTGGATCCAGGAAAATCCAAAGTCTAGCTACGATAGGAAGGATGAAGATGAATAATGAAGGGAAATTCGGTTTAATTGAAACCATTAGTATCGTTACAATTGTAATAGTCTCAAAAATTTTATTTACCAGTGAATCTGTGGTAGTAGACTTTGTTGGAACAGCAGCCTGGTATATGACTCTACTATCTTGCTTTACCAGCATTATATTTTTCTTAATACTTTATATATTAATGAAACGTTTTCCTGGGAAAAATCTTATAGAAATATTTCAGTTGGTAACTGGAAAGATAGTGGGAAAATTATTAGGCTTTTTATTTGCTTTATATTTTTTATATTATGCAGGTTCAAATTTAAGAGAATTTATAGAGATGATAAAGGCTTATAGTTATCCTTATACGGCTACAAGCTTATTTTTAGTAACCTTTATAATTGTAACTTTATTACTCTCCTATAAAGGTCTAGAAAATATAGCTCGTATATCTTATATCACCCTAATTATTTTTATTATTGGTATTTCAACAATACTATTATTGGCCCTACCAAATGCAAATTTTTTATATCTAAGGCCTTATTTAGGCTATGGAGTGAAAAGCACCTTATACTATGGTTTATTAAGAAGTTCATCCTATGATGAAATAATAATTTTAGCGCTTATAATAAAGTCCGTACATGGTCTTAAAAATTTTAAGATAGCGGGACTCATATCCCTTGGTATAGCTGGGCTAGTCTCTTCTATATCTTTAGTCATATACCTTGCTATATTTCAACATGATATGGGAGCAGAAAATCTTTCTGGTATGTTTCAAATATCAAGGACAATTTATTTCAATATATACTTTCAACGCTTAGAATCAATATTCCTATTTACTTGGGTTATAACCTCTTTAGTTACAGTGTCAATTGGTTTTTATGTATCTATAAGCACCTATTGTAAAACCTTTAATATAGCTGATCACAGACCTCTTTTGTTACCCTTTTCTTTTCTTATGTATATAATTGCTCTTAAGCCAAAGGATATTAGTGAGATAATATATACCAATATGGCTATTGTCAGAGAATATAGTGGTATGCTACTTTACCTTGTACCTACCTTAGTGTTAATAATTGCTTTTATAACCAATAAGAGAGGTGTTGTAAATAATGAAGAGAAAGCTTAGCTTACTTATTATTTTATTAATTCTTTTCAGCTTATTTAGCGGCTGTAAGGATTCCACTGAAATTGATGAAAATGTATATACAATTGTAATTGGCCTAGATAAGGGAAGCAATGATAATATAGTTTTAACCATTCAATACCCTCAATTCAAATCTAGCAGTAAAGTAACCTCTGGATCATCCTCTAATACAAGTGTAGACTCCATTGAAACCTCATCTATACTTTCAGGTATAGATGAGTTTAATATGGCTATCTCAAGAAATGTCTCCCTTAAACATACTAAGCTTATTGTATTTTCAGAAGAGCTTGCTAGGGAAGGTATCGGTAAATATTTAGCTCCCTTAGCTAGATTTAGAGAAGCGAGAAGATCTATGTTTGTTGCAGTTTCTAATGGAAAAGCAGTAGACTTTATCAATGAAAACAGATCAAGTATAAGTGAAAATATAACAAAATCTGTAGAGCTTATGCTGTCACAAGCTAAGGGAACTAGCTATTTCCCTTTCATAATTTTTCATACGTTTTATAAAAATATGCTATCTCCTTATGGTGAGACTATTGCAATGTACATCGGCGTAAATAACCTTAGCGGTCTAGCTATAGGCAAAGCTGATATCCCGCATTCTGCTTTGGAAACTGATATAAAACCTGGCGAGCTTCCAAGGACAGGAGGTGTGAAAAGAGAATATGTTGGTACTGCAGTTTTTAGGGGCGACAAGATGGTAGGCTACTTAAATCCCTATGAAACAAGATATATGTCAATGATCACCGGTTCCTTTGAAAAAGCACTCCTAACAATTGTTGATAAAAAATCTCCAGGGGATGTTATCCCTTTGGATGTTAGGTTGGGAAGAAAACCAAAAATAAGCGGTTTCTTTAATAAAGGAACTCCTATAATCAATATTAAATTGAATATGGAAGCAGATATTGGAGCTATTCAAAGTAGAATAAATTACGAGGATCCTGGCATGATAGAGGATTTAAACAACCAAATAAAAACTTACTTAGAGACTGAAATCAAAAAAATGCTTACAAAAACTCAAGAGGAGTTTAAATCAGATGTTTTTGAATTTGGAACAATATTTGCTGCCTACTTTGGAACCATACAGGAGTTTGAGGGCTATGATTGGCTAAAGCATTACCCTGATGCAAAAATAAATTTAGATTTAACAGTAAGCATAAGAAGAACTGGCTTAATAATACATTCATTTCCAGTTCTGGGAACACCTAAAACTAAATAACAGGAGGAGTGCTATGACATTTTTAATTATCCTTATTATTTCCTGTTGTTACTATACCTTAACCTATGGCTTAAGCCTATGGAAGAATGGTAATAATAAGGAAGGTAGTATATTTACTATATTAATCGCCTTTTTAGGTACTGTGATACCTATCTATTATATCTTTTTAATTAGTTGATATTATGTTCTTATTGCTTTTAAGCTTATGGACAGTTATTATTATATCATAATCAATCTTAACTAAGGAGATGAACTATATGTTAAACAAGATAATAACAAGTTTAATTAATGATCAAATAAACAAGGAATTTTATTCCTCCTATTTCTACCTAGATATATACAGCTTTTTTTCCTCAAAAAATCTTAATGGCTTTGCAAATTGGTTTTTCGTTCAAACCCAAGAGGAGAAGGATCATGCATTACTATTTATGAAATATTTACTTAATAATTCAGAGGAAGTCACACTTCGGGATATTAAAGCCGTGAACATGAAATTTACAACCTTTGATACACCACTAGAGGCCACCTTAGAGCATGAAAGAGTGGTTACTGAGTCAATAAATAATATATATGCAGAAGCAATTTCTATAAAAGATTTTAGATCAATGCAGTTTTTGGATTGGTTCATAAAAGAACAGGGTGAAGAAGAAAAAAATTCTGAGGACGTAATAAAAAGATATGAATTATTTGGAAATGACTCCAAAGGTTTATACTTATTAGATGCAGAGCTAGCTCTAAGAGTATATGCACCTCCGACTTTAATTATCTAATCCCCTAGCATACGTTTATAATGTATATAATGGGATAAAGCTGGAAACATATATTTCCAGCTTTACTTATAATTCACTTTAATATCAACTTTATCCAATATCGAACCATCCTTCATACTTACAGAATATATTTCAAATACACCACTTTTCCCATTGATTTTACTTCTATCCACAGGTATATCAAAAGTGAAATCTCCAAACTGATCTACATCCTTAGCATTTGTCATAACATTAGTTTCAATAATAACCTTATTGTTAATATCTAAAAGTCTTCCAGCTATAGTATTCTCAAATACTCTAGCCTTTCCAGTAATATGAATTTTATCTTTTACATCTATTTCCTTAACATCAACTTGAATATTAATTTCACTGATATTATTATCAAACTCATCTAAGGTGGTTCCATCTAGGGCCTGTATTTTTATATGACCAGAGTAGTTAACTTTTGCATAGCTTATGGACTTAGTCTTACCTGTTAATGCCATCCGCTGTTTTCCATCCACTATTATCCTACATAGGACTGTTTCATAATCTATAGGGGCTAAATTAGTTGTAGATTTCTGATCCTCTGTTTTTGCTACCTTCCCATCCCCTATAGGTGTTTGTATGGATTTGTCCGGAGTTTTAATTTTGTCTAAATTATTCTTAGTTATGAAATAGGATGTGAAAAGTACTATTGTAACCGCTATAACAATAGAACCAGTGATAATCAATCTCTTTTTATAGTTATGCTCCAAGTTCATCACTTCCTACTTTTAGTATTTTTGCTCTAACCCATAAGTAATTTTCTTATATTGTATTCTTTGCTAATAATTATTGCAACAATTATTTAATATACCTAGTTAAACCTTACTTAATGCCTTCAAGATGCCATATATTATAGCTTGTGGTCTTGGTGGACATCCAGGAATAAATACATCCACTGGAATTACAGAAGCAATACCGTTCCCTGCTGCGTAAGCCTCCCTAAATATTCCTCCACTTATGGCACAGGCACCAACTGCTACCACAAGCTTAGGATCAGGAGTTGCATTATAGGTTTTTAAAAGGGCTAGCTCCATATTTTTAGTAAGAGTACCAGTTACAAGAAGCATATCTGCATGTCTTGGCGATGCAACGAAATGTATACCCAGTCTTTCTATATCATTAAAAGGATTACTTAAGGAATTTATTTCATAATCACAACCATTGCAGGACCCTGCATCAACCTCTCTTATATTAAGACTCCTACCAAAGAGCTTAGCTATTTTTTTCTTAACATCCCCACATACTATTTCATACTCCTCTTCTGTTATGTCCTTGTCTTCAAGGATGATGGTATCTCCCCTTAAGGCATTTTTATCTCTTACAGCGAGTTCAAAGGAAGTATCCATTTTTATTGCTCCTTCTGGGCATATTTCTTCACATAAGGAGCAAAAAACACACTCACCTAGGTCAATATAAGGTATATTTAAAGCCTTATCCCTATATATAGCTTTAGAGGGACATCTCAAGCTGCACTCTGTGCAGCAGGTGCATTTATCCTTATCTATAACTGGCTTTCCTATGAACAAACTAGAATTAACCGGTTTTTTAGGATAATCTTGTGTTACCCTTGGATACTTTATTAATTTTTTAATAGTCTTAAACATAACAACCTCCTATAGATCATTCCCAGCATAGGATAAATTAAAGCTCTTATTTATAAGTGGAAAATCTGGCACTATATTTCCATTAACTGCATAGCATAAACAAGGCCAATTACAAAAGGATGGTGTCCTTATCTTATATCTAAAGATAGTATTATTTTCTCCAGTCATAACATAGTGAATATTTTCCCCTCGTGGAGCCTCTGTAATACCAAAGGCCTCCTTGTAAGGTTCAAACTTATCTATGGATTCTGCTAGTTTTCCCTCTGGCATTACTTCTATAGATTTTAAACATAATGCTATAGATTCATAACATTCCTCTAGTTTTACATTCATCCTGCAATTAACATCACCATTATTATGCTCTGGCACATTAAATTCAAGTTTATTATAGGAGGAGTAAGGTAAATTCTTTCTCACATCATAGCGGATTCCAGAGGCACGTCCACTTGGACCAACTGCATTTAAATCTTTTGCTGTTTCTCTACTTAATAGACCTGTGTTTTCTACCCTATCTATAAACATACTATTTGATCTGATAATTTCCTCAGTATCATAAATTTCCTTTTTTATACTTGAAAGCTTATCTATAAGACTTTTTTCCTTACCTAAAATATAGTCTTTTCTTACCCCACCTAACTTATTCACGCTTCTTAAGTATCTTCTGCCACACAGCTCGTCAGCTATGTTAAAGGCTAAGCCTCTTAGCATATTAAATTGATAGGAAGCAAACCCATAACCCACATCTAAGCATATTCCTGTTAAATCTCCTAAGTGGCTGATTAATCTTTCAACCTCTAAAAATACAATCCTTGTATACTCCCCTCTAGGTGGAATATCAACCCCTGCTATCTTTTCCAGTGCAAGACAGTATGCTAAAGAATTCGTATAGCTTTCATCGCCAGATATTCTCTCTGAGATAAATAAACACCTTTCTATAGTTTCTCCTTGGCAGAGTTTTTCGATTCCCTTATGAGTATAATATAGGGTTGCTTCTAAATTAATGATTGGTTCCCCAACCACACTAAATCTAAAATATCCTGGCTCTATTATTCCAGCATGCACAGGTCCTACAGAAATCTCATAAACTCCTTCTCCGCTGACCTTTTTAAAAGTTCTTTTATCTTTTATAAGCTTTGGTTTATAGCTTTTATCAAAATCCCTTCTAAGTGGAAAATTTCCAGTAGGCCAATTACCATGAAATAGTAAGCCTCTAAGATCTGGATGTCCAATGGGAACAATTCCAAACATATCATTAATTTCTCTTTCATAAAGAGTGGCAGCTGGTACCCTCTTACTAATGGATGTAAAGCTCATATCCTCTTCATAAATATTTGTTCTTAGAATTAGAAGTTTCTCCTCCTCCTTTACTCTAAACACATAGTATATTACGTAATTTTTAGATAATATTCTTTCATCATTTGCAAACATGAAGATCAAAGGAAAATCTTCAGAGCTTAAAAAATATGAAAGAGCCTCTATATTACTTTTATCAACTTCTATATAAATCTCATGAGTCATAGATTGTTAGCCTCCTATAATTATTTTCTCTGCACTTAGAAGCAAGCCTTTCACTTGAAGAGGCATGTAAATTCCAGTAATTAGTATAAATATTAACATACATACCATTACTATCTCTCCAGGTATATTTATATCACCCGGGATTAAATGCTCAGGACTTGTCCCATAAAACATTTTAAACAAAGTCATTGCTATACCCACAAAGATAATTGATATAAAGCCAATAACTACTCCACCTAGTATGAAGTTATGATTATTAAATATTGATAATATCACATTAAATTCACTAGCAAATACACTAAAGGGAGGCGTCCCTGCAATAGCAAAAATACCAGCAAAGAAAACAAAGCCTGACACAGGAAGAATCTTTAGTAAGTTTTTAATTTTACCTATATCTTTAGTTTCATATTTTTGTAATATATTACCTGATGAAAAAAACAACATTGCCTTAGTGGCGGAATGATTTATCATATGAAATAGAGCAGCAAATATGGAAGCAGGAGTAAATAGGCCTATTGCTATAGCTATTATTCCCATATGCTCAATACTAGAATATGCCAGCAACCTTTTATAGTCCTTTTGAGTTATTATAAAAATAGCTGAAGTACCTATTGAAAGTACTCCTAAGGATATTAATAGCCTACCAGTAAATATACTTTCTCCAAGGCCCTTATTAACTATAGAAACCATCCTTATGATGCCATACATAGCACTATTTAATAAAACTCCTGATAAAAGAGCACTTATAGGTGATGGAGCCTGACTATGAGCATCTGGAAGCCAGGTATGCATTGGAGCAAGCCCTGCCTTTGTGCCAAAACCTACTAATAGAAATATAAAAGCTAGCTTTAGAATTGATGGTTTTAAAGCAGTAGCATTTTCATATAGATTTGTCCACTGTAGAAAGTTCGCCTCTTTCAATACTCCTATGGAGGACAGTTGAAGAAGTATAATTCCAAGAAAGGCCACTCCAATACCAACAGAGCAAATAATAACATATTTCCAGGTTCCTTCTATAGCTTCCTTATCATTATAAAATCCAACAAGAAAAGCAGAAGCTAAGGTGGTAGCCTCAATAGCTATCCACATAATCCCCATATTATTTACTGTAAGTGCAAGAACCATAGTATATATAAAGGTGTCCATCAAGATATAATATAACTTAAGTCTTTTAATATCTATTTTTCCATGGAGTAGCTCCAGGTTTAAGTAGTTAATACTATATATTGCTGATAATAATCCTATAACTACAACTATGTCTAAAGCTATAATGCTTACAGAATCTATATATAAAAGTCCTTGGAGGTTTTTATAAGAAACCTTCCCCTGTAGCATAACAGTTCTTGTAATAAAAATTGCTGCAATTAAAAGAATTGAAGCCTTAGCTACGCTTATTATAGGAAATAATTTCTTATCTTTCACGGCTGTTAATAGTAATATCCCAATAATAGGCACTATCCATAATATATATCCCATCTGTTTAACCCCTTAAGTTCTTAAGCTTATTTGTATCAATTGAATCAAATTTTTCATTTATTTTAAATGAAATAATGCCCATAATCATAACCGCAGTTATAAGATCTATAAATATACCAATGTCAATTATGAGTGGCATACCCTTTGTTGAAAATAGAGCTGTAACAAAAAGACCATTCTCTATAACTAAGAACCCAACTATCTGACCTATAGCCTTCTTCCTGCTTATCATGAAAAACATTCCTATAAGAACTATAGAAATTGAATTTACCATCTGAACATTGCTCTCTCCAGTATTAATTCCTTCTACTGTGGAAAGGGTAAAATATGAGAATACAACAAGCAAACAACAAATTAGAATAAGTATAGGAATATTTAAAAAGAAATCCTTCGCTACCCTATATTCAACCTTACCATAAGTCCTATGAAGAAGCCTGGGAATGTATATAACCTTAAAAGCAATTATTAAAACACAAACTAAAAGTATATCAAAATGCCCCGTAGTCTTTAAGCTTTTTGCTCCTTCAATGCCAACAGCAATTGCAATAAAAATAGATTGTACTCTAATTGTAGCGATATAAGATTTAATTCTTTTATTTGCCATAAGAACAAAGGCAGAAAATAATATAAGTAAAGATAAAGCTGCAAGATAATTTTCCATTGTTACCTCCCTAAAACAAAGAATTGAAGAAACCCTAAAAATGATAATATAAAAGATAACGCTGCCAAATTAGGTATACTGAAAAGACTAAGCTTCACTGTACTGACCTCTCCAATAGCAATAAGTGTAGAAACTGCAATAACCTTTATTGCGTAAATAAGTATAGAGATGAAAATTGATGCAATACCAAAATTACCGATCAGCTGATCTGTAGGCAAGAAAATATTTACAATCAAGGTTATATAAATCAGCTGTTTAATAGCCGCTCCAAGCTCCATTAAAGCAAGATGCCTTCCAGAATACTCAAGTAGCATAGCCTCATGAACCATTGTAAGCTCAAGATGGGTAGAGGGATCATCCACGGGAATTCTTGAAGTTTCTGATATTATAATAATTAACATAGCTAGAAATATCATAATAAACATGGGATGAAGTAAGGGAATGCCTATTTTCTTAGCTTCTAGCATTATATTATATATGGATGTAGATTTTGCATAGAGCCCTAGAGTAAAAAAGGATACAAATATTGCAGGCTCGATTAGAACCGAGATCATAACCTCTCTACTGCTACCCATACCTCCAAAGGTGCTTCCTGCATCCAGACCAGCCAGTACCATAAAGAATCTTCCTAATGCTAATATAGATATTAACATAATAAAATCCCCAGGAAAGCTATTTGGTTTTACAAGAGTAGTTATAGGAACTAAAAATCCTGCGATAATGGAAGTGGAAACAAAAATGTAAGGGGTAACTTTAAATATCCAAGAGGTAACTTCAGAAACTACCGAGTTCTTTCTAAATAGTTTATACAAATCGTAATACATCTGAAGTATTGGGGCTCCCTTCCTTTTCTGAGTGAAGGCCTTTAGCTTTTTGATAATTCCATTTACTAAGGGTGAAAGTAAAATAATAGATGCAAGCTGTACTAAATAATATATAATATTTTTCACATTTACTCCCCCTTATGAAAGTCTGTTATAAAGCATTAGAATCAAAACAGTAATAAATATATATAAAAGGTAAAGATGGATACTCCCTGTTTGTACTGAAAATTTTATTTTTCTTGAAAGTGTTTTTACAAACCTTAAAATTGGATCATATATATACTTTTCAAATATATATTCTTCCTTTATCTCATATTCCATACTTTGAGGGTTATATTTGTCTCCTTCTACTTTAAGTTCTCTAGAGGGTCTAAATAGTATTTTGAATACTATTTTTATTGGTTTTGAAAAACCTGCCGCGCTATATTCCATCCTAGAATTTAATGCATCAAAGCCACAATCCCAGGTTCCATTCTTCCTCTCTATATATCTCCCGCCTATTATCCTTATTATTATGAGACACATGGAAATAACTAGAATAATTGATATTAAAATTGTTAAAGGAGCTATGCTGCTAGAGGCTACCTTTATTGGATAGAAGATAATTAGGTTCCCTCTAAACTTTCCAATAAGTGATTGTCCATTTAAGCTGACTGTAACTTTATCAATAACCTTCAATAATAACATAGGGAAAAGTCCGATAAAAAGACATAGGGAAGCTAATATCCCAGTACCTATGCTCATAAGTAAAGGTACCTCCTTTGCATTAGACGCTTTTTCACTTCTCGGAATTCCTAAAAAACATATACCAAAAAACTTTATAAAGGCTCCTGCAGCTAGTGCTCCTGCTATTGCCAAGGCCGCTACAGCTATAATTGATAAAATGTTAAATAAAGATTGCCCTAAAGCTATATTTGAAAAAAACCCTTGATACATAAACCATTCCCCTATAAATCCATTAAAGGGTATTAGTGCAGATATGGCTAGAGAACCAAAAAGTACAAAGACTGCTGTAATTGGCATCTTTTTAATTAGTCCTCCAAGCTCTTCCATATTCTTACTACCCGTCGAATAATGAATTGAGCCTGCTCCCAGAAACAAACTTCCCTTGAAAAGAGTATGATTAAAGCTATGAAATAAAGCACCAGTGAGAGCTATTGAACCTACTATCATATTTTTAGTTGAAAACCCAATAAAGGTTAAGCCTAAACCTATAAATATAATCCCAACATTTTCTATACTACTATAAGCTAATAATCTTTTAATATTATTTTCTACAAAGGCATAAGCCACTCCTATTACTGTAGTTATAATACCTATAACTAGTATAGTAACTCCCCACCAGGTTTTTTCTACTCCTAGATATTGAAATACAAATCTTAGGATTCCATAAATTGCAGTTTTTATCATTATCCCTGACATTAAAGCAGAAACATTACTAGGTGCAGCAGGATGAGCATAGGGAAGCCAAATATGCAGAGGAACTATACCGGCTTTCATGCCAAAGCCAATTAAAAAAAACACAAACATAATACTTTTTATATTTATAGGAATTGCATTTGAAGTCCCTATTAGATTAAAGGATTTAGTGTAGGTAAACATAAGCATTAATGCAGCTATTATAAAGGCTGTTCCGATATGAGTCATAATTATATATAGTAACCCTGCCTTTTGATTTTCTTCTGTTTCTGCTTCAAATACCACTAGAAAATAAGACAAGGTAGACATAAGTTCCCATGCTATCAAGAAGAATAATCCATTACCAGCTGTAAATACAAAAATCATTGATAAAATGAAAAAAGAATATAGCATATTAAATAATCCTAAATTCCTTTTATTATAATAGTGACTCAAGTATTCAATTGAATATAAAGAAACTGATACAACTAGTATGGAAAGTGCCATTAGAAAGAAAGCAGAAAGATTATCTATTGTGAAATTTATATCCATATAAGGTATAGAGGTTTTAAATAGTTCTATAAAAGCCTTATCTTTATCAATTAATATGTGAGTAAGAGCTGAAATAAATAAGATACAGGATGCTAGTATGCATAAAACATTTGCAGTTATATTGGACACTTTTTGTCTCTTAATAACTAATGAAATAATACCTGCAATAATATATATTATTATAGCTTCAACAAATAAACTGTTTGTCTCTAAAAATATCATGTAATAGCAAACCTCCTGAATTTTTATCTTTAGTTAAAGTAATTTCCTACGTAAGCTTATCACTAAAAGCAGGTACCGTCAAATATTAGCCAGTATTTCCCGGGAAATTACTCCATTATTTCCGAGGAGATTATTAATTGTTTCCATGAGAAAAGGAAGCCCTACGACTCCCCTTATCATTATTTATACCATTTTTCTGGTACTACGTCATTATTTGTAAACATATCATTGTTTAGCTTTAAAAAGGAGCTAGTCAAATCTGCCATACCTACAGCATCACATAAATAGCTAGTAGCATCTCCTATGGTTCCCTTTTTAGCTATGCCCTTATAAACAAAGGGCTTCTCCATCTTAATATAATTTTGAGATATGTCCCCGAAGGTACTTTTATGTCCGAATTGTAGACAATCTATGATATCTCCATTTTCCTTTACTATTTTGTATTTAGTTGGAGCTATAGATAAGCGATTGTTTATACCATTCCACTCCTCAACCCCATGTAAATAGGTGTTTGGCTTTAACGTGCA
This sequence comes from Clostridiaceae bacterium, assembly GCA_036507955.1. Lineage (GTDB taxonomy): Bacteria > Bacillota > Clostridia > Clostridiales > Clostridiaceae > DATCIH01. Next base: position 32,565 of record DATCIH010000178.1, read on the forward strand.
ACCTAAGAAAAGTATTTTAGCTTTTCTATCATAGAGCTTTCCCCAGCAGCCTTTTCTATTACAAGGTGTTTCTAGCTTCTCTTCCCCAGAGGTATACTCCTTAGCTCCCATACCTAAAGCTGCAACAGAATGGGTTGGGTGGTAAGATCTGACTACCCCTTCTCTTTTCATAAATAGATTAGGTAATATTCCTATGCAAGCAGGCTCTTTTAAAACGTTAAACACATTATTGTTTTCGTTTATTGTTGCCCAAGAATGAGTTGGAAATATAAGGAGTCCTGGCTCTAAATATTCAATAAAAGCATCTAATACAGTGTCTGCTCCATTTTCCACGTTACCAATTGATTTCATGGAAGAATGGACAAGTAGTGTATCATCTCTTTTTATTTCTAGTTCTTTAAAAGAATTTATCAAATCAATTTTTGTATACATTTTATAGCTCCTTGAATTATAAATTATCTTCTAACATAGAATCGTAAAAGTTTGTATACTTTTTATTTTCTTTATTATCCTCTACGAAGGCTATTGCTGGTCTGGGATGAACATTATATTGTCCTGTTATCATATAGGGCACATCCGGTCCCCATTTCATTTTCTCTTTAAGGGGCACAACAAATTCATCTAAACATTTTAATATAGGCCTTAAGGAGTATTTTGGATTCTTCAAGAATCCCATTATAAGCTCCATTGGGCAATTCCCTGCTCCTCGTCCCATTCCTCCTAGCGTTGCATCTAAGTAGCTAGCCCCCATCATCATAGCTTCAAGTGTATTTGCATAAGCCAATTGTTGGTTGTTATGAGAGTGAATACCTATTTTTTTGTTGTAGGTCTTAGCTACTTCATTAAAGGATTTCATGAGTCCCTCTATATCCTCTGAATAGAGTGAACCAAAACTATCTACTAAATAGATTACATCAACCTCAGTTTTTCCAAGTTCATTTAAAGCCTGTGTAAGTTCCGGTTCTCTTACTGTAGATACTGACATAAGGTTTATGGTAGCTTCATACCCTTTATCTTTTGCATCCTTTATCATGTCTATAGCTGCTGGAATCTGGTGTATGTAACAGGCTACTCTTATCATATCTATTACACTATCACTTTTCTTTAATATATCCTCTTTATAATTAGTTCTACCAACATCTGCCATTACAGATATTTTAACTTTTTTCTCTCTATCTCCAAGTATTTCTCTTATATATTGTTCATCTGAAAACTTAGGTTTTCCAAAATTACCAGGGGCAAATATATCCTTAGAAGATTTATATCCCATTTCCATATAGTCTACTCCAGATAGAACACAGGTATCATATACAGCTCTTATAAAGTTATCATCAAAGTAAAAACTATTTATTAAGCCTCCATCTCTAATTGTGCAATCAAACACCCTTATGTCTTCCCTATACGTAAGCCAGGTCCCCTTTCTTTCCACACAAAACACCCCTTTCAAAATATATTTTTAGAAACAAAAAAACCCTGTCCTTGAAAAGGACGAGAGCTTATTCCCGTGTTACCACCTTACTTTATCGATACCTCACAATATCAACCTTTTCGAGTACATTTTATACTCTAGCACTATAACGTGTGCAGGATACGGCTACTTCCTCCTACTAGTGTTAACTTTCGGGTAGCTGCTCTGAGCTGTATTCAAATCCATTATCTTTGCCCCTCTCACCTTCCGGGAACTCTCTTTAAAGAATTATGGATTCTACTATTTCTCTTCAATGCTTCTATTATTAATTTAAGGCTTTTATTTGATTCTGTCAAGCATTAATTTATACTTATATCATGTGTTAATACATTTATTTTGGATAAAATAATATTATAAGTAATGTTTTAAAACTAAAGGAGGAGACGATTGATATGAATTTGTTTATTCCAGAAGCTGCCTACATTGATCCATTAGCATTAAAGCATGCTAATGGTATTGTTATAAAAGATAAACTAGTAACCTTAGGTGTACCTATCATATATTCTAAGAAGGTTGATATTTCTTATGAAACTCCAGGCGAAAACTATATACATTCAAAAAATACCGTCCTTGTTACTACCTCAAATATAAAAAAGCTTACAAGTTGCAAGCCTTCAGCCGATTTCCAATTTTCTATTTCTTCTTCCTGCCCAGGTAACTGTGAATATTGTTATCTTCAAACCACCCAGGGTGAAAAACCAACGATAAAAATATTTGCCAATATTGAGGATATAATAAAAACAATTGAAGAATATATAGAAAAAAGCACGGGAATTACTACCTTTGAGTGTTCCAGCATAACGGACCCCATAGCGTTAGAACACATTACAGGAGGGCTTAAAACTCTAATAGAGTTTTTTGGAGAAAGCGAAAGAGGCAGATTAAGACTTGTCACAAAGTATTCTAATGTAGATAGCTTATTAAGCCTTAAGCACAATAAGCACACGACTTTCCGGTTTAGTATAAATTCAGATTATGTTATAAATAATTTTGAACATAAAACAGCACCCCTAGATGCGAGGTTACAAGCCGCACTTAAGATAAGCAAGGCTCACTATCCTTTAGGCTTCATTCTAGCACCAATCATGACATACGTAGGTTGGAAAGAAGACTATAGAAAAACTATAGAAGCTCTGTATTTGTCCCTAAAAGATTATAGCGATGAAATCTCCTTTGAACTTATCCAACATAGATTTACAAAGAGAGCAAAGGAACTTATTATGGACAGATTCCCCCATACAAAACTTGACCTTAAGGAAGAAAATAGAATATTAAAGTGGGGCCCTTATGGCAAATTCAAATATGTTTACACAAAACCTGTCAGTAAAGAAATAAAGGATTATGTATCAGAACTTATAGGAAAATATTTTACAAACTATAGGATTGAGTATTTTACTTAATCCTCATTTAATACTGCAGATTCACATGTGAATCTGCAGTATTAAATATGCTGTAATAATTCCAATTATAACAGATAAAATCAATCCACCCTTTAAATAGGAGCAGATTGCGGCCCCGCAGATTCCTGAAACAGTGGCTACTCTCATGTCTGGGGTTGCTTCTAGAATTCCTCTTATAACAAGAGCGCTTAAAGCAGAGTATGGGATGTATTGTAAAAATCTTTTAACTATTGGATTAATGGGTTTCCTAGATATAGTTATTAAGGGTACTAGCCTAGGAATATATGTAACTGTCATCATTCCAAGAATTAATGGTAAATAATTCTTCAAATTACTTCCTCCTGTGCGAATCTTCTTGAAGGAGCAAATCTTCTTGCATAAGATTAGCTCCTTCAAGAAGCTTAACTTCATTCTCGGTATTTCTAAATATTAGTGCTCCAACAAAGGAAGCAATAACAATGGCTGCAATTATACAACTGGAGGAAGATATAACCTTAAAATAATCTAATACTCCATAAAGCATGGCGGCTAATAATGAAATAGCTAAGGTGGCTGAGGATTTCTTAACTTCTGGCATAAGTAGTGCTATAAACATGGCATAAAGTCCTATTCCTAGGCAACTTTGAATGGCCGCTGGAAGTATATTGCCTATTAGATACCCCAAAACTGTACCACTCACCCATGAGAAATAGGCCAAGCTATTAACAGTTAATAAAAACGGAACCGTCAATTCCTTGTCCCCTAAGGAAATAATAGAAAATGTTTCATCTGTAACTCCAAAAGCTATAAAAATTAACCATTTTCTTTTAATTTCTTTAATTCTAATCGAAAGAGAAGCACTCATCATAAGATGTCTTAGATTTAAAAGAAAGGTTGCAAGTATTATATTTCCAGCACCCAGTCCTGATTTTATAAGATCTATAGCCATAAATTGACTGGCTCCTGCGTAAACCAATATTGAAAACATAGCACTATCTTTAAGCGATATTCCTGTATTTCTAGAGAGCAAGCCAAAGGCCATAGCAACTGGCAAATAACCAAAAACAATAGGGAATCCAGCAGTTAAACCATCCTTTATTCCTGCTTTTATCTTTTGTTTCTTTACCATACTTCTACTTCCTTCCCCGTGATCTTTACAAACAGAATATAGCTTGTACCATTTATAAGAACTGAAATTGTATTAATTCCAGTTCTTATAATACAATTCTATTATGGCTTAATATAAGGCTATGTCTAGCTCTATGGTACCTTTATTACTTAGTGTTAGAGGTACACAGATAGCTTGAACTAAATAATTTCTTCTAGAGCTTTCACTATTTACCGTTATATCTGGTGGGGTTATATCGATTGTAATATTTTCATTTGCAAAATTCATTCCAGCGTGACCTGCTATCATATTGCTAAGCTCTGATATAGCACTAGTTGTAATCTCGTCAAGCTCAGTTACAGGATATCCAGACATCATAATTGAAGCTATAGAAAGAGCGGTTTCTCTAGGGAAATTTAAGTAAAAATTTCCTTTTACATTTCCAAGCACTCCTATACTTATTAATACATCGCCAATATCATGCATTCCTTGCTTGACATACATATTGCCTCTAGTAAAATCTAAATTCAAAACCTCTTTTACTATATCCTGGCAAGCCTTCATAAATGGATTTATATATGCTACATTCATATTCTTCCTCCGTATTCTAGTTTCTATGATATCAACAATTCTATCATATTTATCTATACTATAATTATCATTTAATAGTATAAAGGCACTCTCCCCTATTTCAAATAGTTTTTCATGCTCTTCATCTATTTGGAGTACTCCTAATTTATATTGTTCCTTCATCTCAAACATTTTATTCTCAGCCCTTTTCTACTGAATATCTACCTCTAATTACTCTGTTTCATTATTATATCACATTTTATATTGTTCCTTAAAAGATAATTTTTTAAAAAAGGACATACCTAAAATGATATGTCCATGTGTATCTAATTATATATCTAACATTTCCTTTATCTGCTCCACATCTTTGTCTCCACGCCCTGAAAGGTTAATAATAATAATTTTATCCTTTGATAATTGTGCTGCCAACTTCATACCATAGGCAACTGCATGGGCACTTTCAAGCGCTGGTATAATACCCTCTACCCTTGATAATTCCACAAAAGCATCTAAAGCTTCTTTATCAGTTGCGCATACA
>DATCIH010000179.1:0-2492 GCA_036507955.1 Clostridiaceae bacterium
ATGGTGCAGGACATACTTCATCTATTCATTCAAATAATAAAGCTCATATTGAATATGCAGGAACAGCATTACCAGTAAGTAGATTTATTGTTAATCAAGTATCATCCACTGGAACAGGCGGAAGTTTCTATAATGGATTCAGTCCATCTACAACTCTTGGTTGCGGATCTTGGGGAAATAATTCAATATCTGAAAACTTTACGTATACTCACTTAATAAATATATCTAGAATAGGGTATCTCAATAAGGAAGCTAAAGTTCCAACAATGGAAGAGATTTGGTCAAAATAATACAAAACTTTGAATTAAAAAATTAAAATATAAGGGGAGAAGGTTAAACTTCTCTTCTTAACAAAAATATTATATTAAATCTAGCAGGATAAACATATGCTAGATTTTTTTGTTTTGGATTAAATATGGTAACAAGATAGCCTAAAGTATCCACAAGCAAGGGGCTATATTCCCAATGAAGTAATAAAATTAAAATAAGTTAATGTACCTTAAGAAATCTCTTGACAAGGCATAAGGTGCGGTATACTATAATAATAAGGTACCTTATAGAAATGAATAAAAAAGACGTTTATATAAACGGTTTAATCAAAAAAATTGTTGAAAAAATTTAGGGAGGATTATTAAATGGAACAAACAGAAAATTATTATTTTGAACAAGCATCTATGCCAAAAGCGATTGCGCACATGGCAGTACCAATGATGCTAGGGATGTCGGTTAATATGATTTATAGCATTGTTGATGCCTTTTTTATTGGAAAGCTAAACAATACAGCAATGATGACAGCTGTTACATTAGCGTTACCTTTTACAATAATACTAATGGGAATTGGAAATATTTTTGGTACAGGGGGTGGAACATATATATCAAGGCTGCTTGGTGAAAAAAAAATAGACGATGCAAAAAAAGTTTCATCTGTTACTTTTTTCCTAAGTTTATTAGCTGGGTGTATTTTTATGTTATTTGCAATACCATTAATTCATCCTATTCTACAAATATTAGGGGCAAAAGGTGATACAGTTTTGTTTACCCAAAATTTTATTATGGTTTTTATCATAGGAAGTCCATTTGTAATTGCTAACTTTGCATTAGAGCAGGTAGTACGCGCGGAAGGAGCCTCGAGGATCTCGATGAATGGTATGTTTATAAGTGTTGTCATAAACATTGTTTTAGATCCTATTTTAATTTTTGCATGTCATTTAAATATTGTAGGAGCTGCAATTGGAACAATAGTTGCAAATATAAGTGCAGTATTGTACTATGTTAATTACCTTGAAAATAAAATTTCTACTTTGACGATTTCTATAAGAACATTCAAACCAACTCTTAACATGTTCAAAGATATCTTTAAAATAGGAATATCCGCTTTCTTATTGGATGCATTTTTGATTGTTTCTTGCTTATTATTAAATAATTTTTCAGCATATTATGGCGACTATGCCGTTGCTGCCTTTGGAATATCTCAGCGTCTTGTTCAACTTTCAGAATTTGTTGCTATGGGTTTATATATGGGGGTTGTACCATTAATCTCTTATGCATATGCGGCCAAGGACATAAAACGTATGAAGGGTATTATAAAGACTACAGCAATTTATATTGTCATCCTAACTACAACTTTTTCAACGATAATATTTATTTTTAGGCAGCAAGTAGTACATTTATTTAGTAACAACACTGATGTAATAAACACTGGTATATATATTTTGATTGCTATGCTTATTTCATCTTTATTTGCAGGTATAACAGGTCTTTTTATAGCAATATTCCAGGCATCAGGCAGAGGTAAAGAGGCAACTTTAATGTCGATGGTTCAAGGAACATTATTAATTCCTATTATGATTTTAGGAAAGTATACTTTTGGTTTGCATGGGATTATATGGTCAATGACGATGACAGAAGTATTAACTTGCACCATAGGATTATGGTTATGGATTAGCTTTCAACGTGATAGTTCTATGGGAGAGCCTGAGCATAATAAAAATAAAGGAGATATGGTATATGAATAATTCACTATCAGAAAAATTATTACAACAAATATATAATTTCACTAATGTTACTCACAGGCAACACCACCAGGGAGATTCTAATGCACGTGAACTCAATATTGGTCGTGGCCAAGGACATCTATTGGGTATTTTACTTGCGCAGGATGGTATAACACAAAAGGAATTGAGCGCACAAATGCAAATTAGGCCAGCTTCTCTTGGCGAATTAGTTGATAAACTAGAACTTAGTGGTTATGTACAGCGCCGAGTAAATGAAAATGACAAACGAGTTTCAAATGTATTTTTGAAGGAAGAAGGCCGCAAATTAGTAAACGAAGTGGTAAAATCAAGGAATTCACAGGTGGATAAACTATTTTCAGGTTTATCGGAAGAGGAAAAAATTCAACTTTCGGCTATTATGGAGAAGTTACTTTCTTCAATAAAAGAAGATTCAATTGATAATACTGATGATTCTAAGGAACAAGAGATAGGTCGTCA
>DATCIH010000180.1:0-26054 GCA_036507955.1 Clostridiaceae bacterium
CTGAACTTTATCATAATTATACCAAGATTTTTAAATATGGAATGCCGCCCCATGGTGGGCTTGCCATTGGTCTTGAGAGAATTACAGCTCAATTATTGTCTCTTGAAAATGTGAGAGAAGCATCTTTTTTCCCTAGAGATAGAACTAGATTAACCCCTTAATAAAAAGCATATCAAACTATTGCTTTATCTAATCTTAATTTTGCTATATAATTAGATACTATCAGATTATTCATTAAGTCAGACGTATAAATGTAGCATATTACACAAAGTCGACACACATTTGCATGATATGTTGTTATTTTGTTATACTAAAATACAGGAGGAATTCGTTATGATAAGAGAAGCCCTTGAATATTTAATTAAATGGAAAAATGGAAACCATAGAAAGCCTTTAATAATTCGTGGAGCGAGACAGGTAGGCAAAACATGGATTATGAAGGAGTTTGGCGAAACATTTTATGAAAAAGTTGCATATATAAATTTTGATAATAATGAACGAATGGAAAGTATATTCAAAGGTAATCTTGATATACCAAGATTAATAACAGCCCTTCAAATTGAATCAGGAGTTACAATTGAGGCTAATAATACACTAATGATTTTTGATGAAGTTCAAGAGATACCTAGAGCATTGACATCATTAAAATATTTTTACGAAAACGCACCCCAATATCATATAGTAGCTGCAGGTTCATTGCTTGGTGTAGCACTCCATCCTGGTACATCATTTCCTGTGGGCAAAGTTGAATTTATGGATTTGTATCCACTTAACTTCATAGAATTTTTAAAGGCTACTGCAAATAAAAATTTAGCAGATCTTTTAGTAACTAAAGATTTTGAACTTATTACAAGTTTTAAAGGCAGATATATTGACCTTTTAAAGCAGTATTATTATATTGGTGGAATGCCTGAGGCAGTCAGTATTTTTATTGAAACCCAGGATTACACAAAAGTGCGTGAGATACAAAATCGTCTACTAATGGCATATGAGCAGGATTTTTCTATGCACGCTCCAAATGAAACTGTGCCACGAATACGTATGCTTTGGACATCAATTCCATCTCAGCTTGCAAAGGAGAATCGAAAGTTTGTATATGGCCTTATTCGTCAAGGAGCAAGAGCAAAGGAATATGAGCTTGCAATGCAATGGCTCCTTGACTGTGGCTTAATTTACAAAGTAGTTCGGATAACAAAACCAGATATGCCACTTATGGTATATCAAGATTTTAATGCATTTAAGTTGTTTGCTTTAGATGTAGGCTTACTATCAGCATTAAGTGGGCTTGATATAAAATCATTATTAGATGGTAACAGAGTTTTCGAAGAGTTCAAGGGGGCCTTGACTGAGCAATATGTTTTGCAACAATTAATAACCAATAAGGATATAACACCTTTTTACTGGACTGCTGAAAAGTCAAATGGTGAAATAGATTTTATTTTTCAAAGTGGAATGGATATTGTTCCACTTGAGGTAAAGGCATCTGAAAATCTACAAGCTAAAAGCTTGAAAAGTTATTGTTTACGATACGAGCCAAAATATGCAATTCGCACATCAATGTCCGATTATAGAAAAGAAGATTGGTTAACCAACCTTCCACTTTATGCGATTAGTAATATATTGAATATTATAAACGAATAATAAAAATAAACACACACATTATAATTACTAACGGGTTCTGTTTTGAGGTGCAAACAAGGCTAAACTTAATAAAATCATAACGAAAAAAGATTATGTTTTCACATAGTCTTTTTTCGTTGGTATAACTAAGTTTACAAGCTACTTTTGTTCGCATTTATTCCATTTTCACAAGTACTTTCACTACTATAATCACACTGTTAATAAATTTATTAACAGTGTGAATTTCAATGTGATTTTTAATGTGAATATCAGTGTGATTTTAGATTAAATATTGAAATATATGGCTATAATCATAGACATACAAAAGGATACATGATATGCTAATTGTAAAATATAATTTACAATTTTAATTATATACTATATTGTTATAAAGTAAACACTATTGTTTTTTAAAGGAGGATATGCGGATTATGAACCCTATAAAACCTAAATATATGGATACCGTTAAAGCTGATTGGAAAATTTCTAAAAGGAGTAGTCAAATAATCATTCAATATGCAAAATATACAAAATATGATGAAGATGAAATAATAGACAGGCTTATTTCTGATTTGATTACTGATAAGGAGTTCGTAAAATGGCTTAAAGGCAGAAGATATCAGAAGAAAATACAGGGTACTATATTTGAAGATGGCGTAACAGAATTTGATGGAATTACAGAAGTTAAAGAAGGAGATGTTGATTTTGAAGAAATTCAAGAGATTGGCAAATTCCAATGATTTAAATATTAACTGTTATGGTCCTTTTTCTAATGAAATTGTTAAGCAACGAGATAAAGAATATTATGAAAAATCTGATGTTGAATTTAAGAAAGATTATAGAAATTTTTTATATACTCCTTCGTTGTTAGAAATTGAAAATGAAAGTCATTATATTCAGTTAAATTTTTGTAATAATACTTTCTGTAAGTGGTATGGGTTATCACAACTAATTTATGACAACCTTAAATTTAGACCATTACGATATACCTTACAGCAAACTGAACATACTGATAGACCGAATTAGAACCAAAACCAAGAATATTGTGTAATTCAGTTCCTGATGATAGGATTTACGGAGAGTCCATTGGTAATTCTACTGATACAATATCAAACTGGTCAGTTGCAGAAGAAGTTAAAAGATTAATAACTATAAATTCCGTAGTTCCCCTTGAGCCAGAGTACATATTCCATAAAGAAGGTTGTAGTAGTATTGATAAAACACCAATTACTGATGAAAAATCATTCTCCAAGAGAGGAAAAAGTAGTACCAATTCTCAAAAATATCAGTGTAAAGAGTGTAAAAAAATTACAAGCGTCTTGCCTGGTCAAGAACAGAGCTTTAATTACCATCAACAACGAAATGATATATTAATAGAGTTCACAAAGGATATATTGAGTAGGACTCCCGTTAAAAGAATAATTGAGAAACTTGAGATTGGGTCATCCACTTATTATAACAAGCTTGAATGGGTTTATCGTAAGTGTTTAGAGTTTAATGAACGTTATGAAACTAAAGTTTTAAACAATTTAGAACTTGATGAAATATGGATAAATACAGATATGATGATTTATAATCTTAACAATATTTGGCTAAATGGTAAAGCAGGAAAGAAAGATGAATTCATAACTGCAAAGGATAAGAAGCTTCAGACGTATCTATTATCGAGTGCTGACCTGAAATCTGGTTATGTATTTAGAACTGATATAGCTTACGATTATGATATAAGATTAGAAGACGTAGAAAAGGACACAGGAACCTATCACTGTGACCACTCTTATCCTTTTTTGAGGAAAAACGATAGACTTAAATATCCATATTGTCCACAACCTCCTACTGAAAAGGATGACCAGTCCTCTGACGAATATATTGAGGATTTATTTCGATTTAATGGTCGTAAAGACTATGTAGAAGGCTCTCATGTTAAGCCCCAGTATACTGCTATGGCACATTATTTTCTTTTGAAAAGAGCTATAAAAGCGAAAAACTGGTACTTTGTATCAGATGATGATAGCACCTTACAGCATTGTATCTTCAAAGTTTTTAGTAAAACCTTTAAAGACGGTTATACTTTTTATTTCACTTGCCAATCAGAAAAAAAATTTACTTTTGGAGAAGCTGGAAGAGAAGCATATAATAGCAGACAAGAATTATATAAATGGGGAAGAGAAAATAGTATTAGACCAAGAAAACTCTATGAATATGGGAAACAAAGGATATTACAAGAATTAAAAACTCATAAATTTTATGGAATAAAAAAAGTAAATGGAATCAATTGTCCTATAAGAGGTAAAAATCCAATTAAACACCCACTCCCAGACAATGACGAAGGAATTAGATGGGTAAATCTAATAAACCACGTTCCGTATATTGAGGAATCTGTATTGGCTGACCTTGTTATGCAAGTAAACAGTAGAGCTATTAATAACTTTTTTCAGCAAGTAAGGAGAAGAATCTCTATTCTGGAACGTCCGCTTATTACTGCCAGAGGGGATGGGCGAAGTTATATATATGCTAATTACAATCCAAAGTATGCACACCAAATGATGGTTATTTTCCGTACTTTCTATAACTTTTGTTTTACCTCAAAGGTTAATAAAATATCAGCTACTCCTGCACAAAGATTGGGATTAACGGATAAAGTTTATGATTACAAGGATATAATTTATTTTAGATGATAAAACTAATTAAACTATCCTAAATTTTATTAGTATTAAAATAATAATAGAATTTAATAAGTGGTAACTTTAAAAATCAAACAAAGAAATAATTAATAAGTATTAGGGTTAGGAGGAGGCTCGTATCCTATAAATTGTTTAGTAAAAGGATTAAAGTATAATTTAGCAATAGCAGGTAATACTTTAGGGTCTCCAAGAGTATATGTTACTTCAACTACATTACCACCGTTTAAAAATAGTAAATATTGATTTATTTTTTCTAAAAGTGTTTTTGAATCGCATGTCTGATTATATTTTATTTTAACTTTAGTCACTTTCCCTGACCCATCCCAGTTTACAACTAAGTCATTATTTTTATTAATAATTCCCCTTGATTTTTTTATATAGTTATTCTGATTAATATTAATTGTTGATATACCAATATAGATACCGATACTAATTATTAACAACATCGTTACTAAGATTTTTCTTCTTTTCATATATTATCACCTCATTATTAATGATATACAGCATAAATATAGCTCATTACACTTTTAGCCATAAATGGTTACAAATGAATTACACTTTATTACATAAAACTATGACTTTCCTTAATGGTTTGTTGTTCTATAATCAGTTTGCAATACAAATAAAGAACTCACTTAACCAAGAAACGCAGAGAATTAGTTCTCTACGTTTCTAAATGTGATTGTATATAAATTTGCTACATTTATAATAGCTATTTTATTTGTGAATCTGGTCTAAAAAACTTATTTTGCACCTCAAAACAGAACTCGTTATATAATTACAGTATTCTCTTGTTCTATATTTTATTTGTTGGATATCTATTTACCTGATAAATAACTTCAAAAATAAATCCAACTATTAAACCCAACAATGGAATTAAAATTAGTGAGCCAGTAAATCCTGTAGGAAGATCTTTAAATACAGCCTCTCCTAATAGAGTATTTGCTGAAAAACTTAATCCAATAAGAGTACTAATATTAATAAAGAATGAGGCTATAATCATTCTATTAGAAAGTGCAATTATAGATACAATCCCTGTAAAAGCTATTATTCCAAATCCTGCTTTTATGAACCAAACTTCAGATAAACGTGAACAGAGCATACCAAATATAATGCTAATTATTAGTGTAGGTGCTATACATTTAAAAGTTTTAAAGAATATTTTTTTCAATATGAATACCTCCTTAAATAGAAATTATTATTTAATGTGAATATCTCAAAAATAGTTTGTGCTTCCAAACTTGTGCTTCAATATATGGGAAAAAATCAGCCGGAAGTTTTCCCCACCAGCCTTCCACCGGTGATCCCTTTTGCTTTATTATTGAGAGTATTTCTGATAGTGAAAACACTTTTCCATGATATTCCGGTTGATAATACTCAGAAGATTTATCTCGACCTAGTGAAAATGAGAACATACTGTAAATATCTAGCTGGATTCTTAAAGCGACCCCACATTGCATCATCAACATATAATTCTTTCATGTTAAGGATCCCCCTCAAATACTAATCTCCTATCTATGAATTATATCACGTTTTTCTAACTCTATATAACTATTTATGTAATATTATACAGTTTGTAATCGTCCACGAACCCAGATTGAAACCTTCTCAACTGAATCAGAAGTTTTATCAAGGGAGGTATCTAATAAATCAATCTTCCATGTTGATTTATCCGCATTGTCCTTAAACCAGTTGTTAAATTTTATATGTTCATTAATAAATTCATTTGAATTCGAATTACGCCAAGTAGGACGCTGCTTTAGACGTTCCGATAGTACATTATCTTCGCAAACAAGAGCTAAGTAATATATTTGAGTAAAATATCTTCTTTCAATACAGTCTTCAAATTGAGATGGTACTGCTGATCCACATAATACAACTGGTTTCCCTGATTGGCTAATATTCTTGCATACTCTCAGCCACATTTCTCTATATTCTCTGTAATCAGATTCAGGCTTACTAAATTCATTTCTCCATAGAATATCGCTTTCCATGACTATAACTTCAGGCAAAGCTTTAGATAGCTCAAGGCAAACCGAAGTCTTACCAGTCCCACTAGCACCTGTAATAATAAATAAAGGCAGCTGTATGAAATCATGTGCATAGCCACAGTCAGGGCATATAGCATAAGGCCCTGTTATATCTATATTTTTGTCCACACGATAATTACCACATTTAGAACAAACATTAAACATTTTATTTTCCCCTTTGAAAACTACAATTCAAACTTTTCCTTTATTACTTTTGCTCCTTAAAATATACAATGCTTAAATACTTTTTCGGGAATATTATCAAATAATGGGCTTACAGATTCCCTATTGTGTATTCTATAGATTGCTTCTGCAAATAGTGGAGCTACGGATATTATTTTTATTTTATCATTTAATATATTCGGATTATTTACAGAATCAGTACTAATAATTAATTCTATTGGGCTATTGATAACTTTTTCTGCACCTTTCTCAGTCAGTAAAAAATGCGATAAACATGCAAATATTCTCTTTGCACCTCTTTCTTTAAGACCTTTAGCTATATCTACCAAAGTCCCTCCTGAAATACTAAAATCGTCAACTATAAGGGCATTTTTTCCTTCAACATTACCTATGATCTCTAATATTTCTGCTTTCTCATCATGGGACCTTCTTGTCTTATCTCCGATAGCCACAGGAGCCTTAAGTACCGAAGCGAATTTTCTCGCTTGCTTAGTGAAACCAGCATCTGGTGATACAACAACTAAATCTTTTATATTTAAGCTTTTTACATACTCACATAGAACTGGAAGCGCAAACAAATGATCCACAGGTTTTTTGAAGAATCCTTGAATTTGTGGGCTATGTAAATCCATGGCGACTACCCTATCTGCCCCAGCTAACTCAATACATTCCGCACAAACTCTTGCTCGAATTGATACTCTTGGTTCATCTTTTTTATCACCTTTAGCATAGCCAAAATAAGGAATAATAGCTGTAACCGAATTAGCACTTGCCCGTTTAAAGGCATCCATCCAAAAAAGTATTTCTGTAAATTCTTCATTAGGATTCAATCCTATCGCTTGAACAAGATACACGTCTTTATCCCTAACGGTCTCGCTAGCTTTAACAAATATATTACCATCTGAAAACTTCACCACTTCTGACTTGCCTAATTCAACACCTAAATATTCACACATACCTTTTGCAAAGTAAAGCCCTGTACTTCCGCCAAAAATTTTAATTTCACTATTAATCAATAGAATAACCCTCCTTAGTGGCATTTATCAATTTCCGGAAATATTTATACTTTAATAATACCATATATATGTTATATAAATAGTTAAAATATTCCAAATTGTTCGGAAACTATGCACAATTCGTTAACAATTTGTGGATAAACTAGCAATTACCTTGTATTTAGTAGTAGAGATTGCAAGTTTTGAAGCTTCTAGCTCTTCTTTTTCATTTTTATCTTTGTTATCAAAATAAATGTATTTAACCTATAATTTTCTTTTCAATTAATAAAGATACCCCCATTATGTGAGTGTCATTGACCTTAGTGTTTACATAATATGATTATATAACAATATGATTTATAAAAATGTTATGTACAGGGGATGATAAAATGGAAAATATTAATATAAGCAGACTTCCTCTTATTGGTCAGGGGGTTCATGGTAAAGTTTATAAAATAGATGAAAATCGTTGTATAAAAGTTTGTAAAGATATTAAAGATATGCAAATGGAATACGCTGTACTGAAACATGCAGAAGGCTATCCTCAATTTCCAAAAGTATATGAGTGCAAAAAGAACTATATGATTCGTGAATATATTGATGGGCAAAATATTAGAACTTATATCAAAAGAAATGGACTTGATAATAATATAGCAAGAGGCTTAACCGAACTAATTAAAGTATTTATCAGATTAAACTTTACAAGAATCGATATCAGAATGGCTGAAGTTTTTGTAACTGCAAACAATCAAATTAGAATTGTTGATACTACCCGTTATATGGATAAACAAGCCTCCTACCCTAAAAAGATGCTAAAGAATCTTAATGAACTTGGTTACCTAAAACAGTATATGTATTTTTTGAAAGAAAACTATCCTGAATTCTATAATTCATGGAGATAAATAAAAAACGAGCCTAAACAATAGGCTCATTTTTATTTTAACTCTCCCCAATATTTTTCCGCCTCTTCTTCCATTTTGTTTAGTCTTTTATAATAGTCTGGATATTCATTTAAATGAGCAAGAGCTACTTTGCCTGTTAAAATGGGATCATCATTAGTTATGTTAGTAAATGGATCAATATTATCATGCTCTAATTCAACATTTAATCCATAGTTGAATTGTTCTACATCAAACTTATCAAATTTAATATTTAAGTATATATACCCTCCATAGAAAATAATATTACAATATATTATGCATAACATAAATATATTGCTACTGATTATAATTTATAGTATTATTTATAAATAGTTAAAATATTCCAAATTGTCCGAAAACTATGCACAATTAGTTAACAATTTGTGGATAAACTAACAATATACTTATGTTTTCCACCTTAAATGCACCTCCCAATTCATTTAGAAATGACCCATCTTCAGTTTACAAAACACTATAAGTTCATAAACTTCGTAAAAGAAAGCCCCGAAGGGCTTTCTTTATTTTTACTCCATACTAGTTTTAAATTTTATAGTTCTATTTTTATTTAAATCTAGCCATCTATTTGAGAAGTCTTCCAATCCTTCTTTTTCGTTGGTTATCTTTGTATACTCTTCAGTTAAATCTCCCAAATCCTTTTGAGCGAAAATATTAATAGCAAACCCATTTTTATTTACTGAAATAGTTTCCTCATATTTATAGTCTTCAATTGGCAGTAGTTCAATTAACTTACCAACTCTTATCTTAGCCACAATACGTTCCTCTAGTGCGATCAAATCAAAATTTTCTTCATAGGAATAAGTCTCTCCCAGGTAAGGGACATAATCTCCAGTTTTATATGCTCTGGCTTTTGTTAATTTCTTCTTAATTTGTCCAGTTTTAAGTTCATAGTAGTATTCATCAAAGCAATTCACCTGTAGCTTTATAGCTCCATTAGTAAAGGTAACAGAATTTTTCTTTGTTTTTGTTACAAGGCCTGATATTATGCCACCACCACTTACATCATAACCATCCACTATTACAAACCTACCAGTATTTTGATTGTCTGCGAATCTATCAAAGCAAATCTTTTCTTTGGTTTTTATAGTAACTTCAGCAACATCATTTGTTTTTGCTTCATTTGCATTTTCGTAGGCTCCTAAGGTAGTGGCATCAATAACCTTATTGAAGGTTACAATCTCACATTCTACTTCCTGTGTTACTAGCTTTATTTTATATTTTTTACCTTTTATAAAATTGTTCTTTCCCATCCAAAATATATTGGCTGTAAAGATATTACCAATTAGAGGTGCCTCTTCTTTATGTGTTATAAATTCTCCTCTTTTATTGAAAAATTCATCTTCAAAAGTTATTCCCACCGATAAACCAGCTTCAACTGTATTCCTTTTATCCTTGATTGCAAAATATTCTATACTCTTAACTTTAGTAACTTTATTTTCTGGAGAAATAAGCACTTCATCACCCATACTAAGTCTTCCAGTTTCAATTCTACCTGCAATTATTCTTCTGTTATCAAATTTGTAAACATCTTGTATTGGAAATCTCAGAGGCTTATCTTCAAAGCCCTTTTCTTTACTGAAAAGGTCCATAGCTTCCAGTACACTTTCCCCTTTGTACCAAGGGGTCTTATCAGACCTAGAGGTTAAATTCTCTCCATAGAAGGCGGAGATAGGAATATATTTTAATGGGTGTACATTTAAGTTTGATAAAAACCTATTCATCTCTTTTTTTATAACATTAAACTTTTCTTCATTATAATCTATTAGATCCATTTTATTTACTACTACATACACCTGGGAAATACCTAATAATGAGAGTATGTACCCATGCCTTTTAGATTGTTCTTGAATTCCCTCATTTGCATCTATTATTAAAAGTGCTGCTTCAGCGCTGGCTGCCCCAGTAATCATATTCTTAAGAAATTCTACATGACCTGGAGCATCAATAATTACATAATCTCTTTTATCCGTATGAAATTGGAGAGAAGTGGTATCGATGGTTATA
Source organism: Clostridiaceae bacterium (assembly GCA_036507955.1). Taxonomy (GTDB): domain Bacteria; phylum Bacillota; class Clostridia; order Clostridiales; family Clostridiaceae; genus DATCIH01. Next base: position 10,455 of record DATCIH010000180.1, read on the forward strand.
CCTTGTTTTTGTTCTTCTTCAAAAGCATCTAATAGATAGGCATATTCGAAGGGTTTACCTTTTTCTTTAGCTATCTTTTTAACTCTATCAATAGCACCTTCTGGTAGTGACTTTGTATCATATAGCAATCTTCCAATTACTGTAGACTTGCCATGATCTACATGTCCTACTGTAACTATTCTTAATACTTCTCTTGTATTTTCCATTTAAAGCACCCCTCTCTTACATGTAACCATCTTTTCGAAGCTTTTGCATAGCATAAGCATCCTCTTGATCCTGAGCTCGACCTGCTCTTTCACTGGTTTTAGTATTTTTTAATTCTTCAATAATCTCATCTATAGTGGTAGCTGTGGAGTCTATCTTTCCAGTACACTCTGCGCAACCTAAGCTTCTATACCTTTTCCCATCTTTAGCAAAATATAAATCTATAAGTGGTATATTCTCTCTCTTAATATAAGACCAAATATCAATTTCGTTCCAATGCAGAATTGGATGGACTCTTATATGATTTCCCTTAGGAAAATCAGTTTTGAATTGATCCCAAAGTTCCGGTGCTTGGTTTGTGTAATCCCATTCTGAATCCTTATTTCTTTCGCTAAATATTCTTTCTTTTGAACGAGACCCCTCTTCATCACTTCTAATTCCTAGGATTAATCCATCAAACTCATAATTTGTAACCACCTGTTGAAGGGCATCTGTTTTTAATGCCTTGCAACAATTTAGTCTTCCTTTACTTGGTCCCATGCCTTGCTCTATTGCTTCCTTATTTGTATGAATAATAAGGTCAATATTAAATTCTTTAGCAATTTTATCTCTATATTCAATCATTGCAGGAATTTTATGCTTGGTATCTACATGAATAAAAGGGAAAGGGCAATGTCCAAAGAAAGCCTTCTTAGCTAACCATAACAGTACTGTGGAGTCCTTTCCAATTGACCATAGCATTCCAAGTTTACCTAACTTTTTATAGGATTCCCTTAATATAAAAATACTTTCTGCCTCTAATGTATCTAAATGATCCATGATTTTCCCTCCTCAATATCTATTTGACTCAGTTTCATTGGTAGTAATAATTATTTCCTTAGCATTTGGATTAATGATGTGCCAGTGGAGGAGATTTTTATCCTTTTTTGTGTATAAATAGGTTCCTCCCCCTCCGATATCTGCTCCAAGGTAATATTTGATAGCTTGGGCAGGGCATTCCTTAACACAAGCTGTGCATCCCCAACATTCTTCTGGATATTTAATAAAGGTCGTTGAATCGCGCTCTTCACATATAAGATTACCAGGGCAAACTTCTATGCATTTTCCACAATTCACGCACTTTTTACTATCAATTTTAATGCTCATAAACTTCATCTCTCTTTATTAGATCTCTAATAATTACTTCAACCTTACCAGCTTTATATCTGGTGTTAACATATTTTAGCCACTTATCATCTTTCTCTTCATAATCTCCATTTTCACCATAGCATTTCCACCGTGTTTCTTTTCTTTCTAAAAGATGAACTATCAATATTTTACATACATATAACCTATCCTCAAGCTCATAGATGGATAAAAGCTCTCGCATATCCTTAGCTCTTAAGTTATTAGATATCAATAAAAGCTTCTCTATTTTTTCTTCTGCTATATATAGCTTTTCAGAGTTAAACATATAGTTTTTAGAAATCCCGCCTGCATATTCATCCATTGCCTTTTGCATTGCCTCTTCCATATCCTTAACGCTAAACATACTTTCTTCATCCTTAAGGTAATTTTCTATACTTTTTAATTTGGACTTAATCTCTAATTGATCTAGATAGTTAATATTCTTATGTTTTATAAATTCAGCAGCAGCCTTAGCAGCAATTTCACCTTCTACAAAGCACCCAGTAACATACTTTTTAGGACTTCCCCCCGCTACATCACCTGCTGCAAATAAACCGGTTATAGTAGTTGCTCTATTTCTATCCACCCAATATCCACTGGCTGAATGACCTCCAACAATATAAGGCTCTGTACCTTCAATTTCAAGATTTTCTATAGAAGGTCCCTTCGCCCCCTCAATCCATTTCAAGGTTTGAGCAGGTGCCATATTAAGGTAGGCTTTATAGAGCTCCTCTTCTATTTCTTTTGAAATTCCGTTAGTTTTTAAATAACAGGGTCCTAAAGCTTTTCTATTTTCCTCAACAGTTGCAAAAAGTCTCATGGCGGTGGAGGGTTTGCCATACTTATTTATATAGGCTTCCCCTTTTGAATTAATTTGCTCGGCTCCTATTCCTTGAGCCACAGTTCCTGTTGGGGCAATAGTATCCTTGCACCTTAAAGCGATGAATCTCATCTCAAAGGAGGTCATCTCTGCCCCTGCTCTTATACCCATAGCATAGCCCGCTCCTGTATTAAATGGAGAATACCACATTTTATGCTTAGAAAAGCCAGGGTTATTTGGTTTGTATAAGCCTGAAGCTCCACCAGTTGCACAAATAACAGCCTTTGAATAAATTATATAAAAAATCTTTTCTACAACACTGAACCCATAAACTCCAATTACTTCTTCATTTTTTATTATGTAATCAATAATATTTACTTTGTTTAAAACTTTTATATTATCTTTTGAGTTTACCTCCTCTGCAAGTAGAGGTTTTATATTTTCCCCGTTAATTTTAATGCTTCTCTTGCCACGAGTTACATATTCCCCTTTTTCATCTCTTAGAATAGTTAGGCCTAAGCTTTCAATTTTTTCAGTAACGTTATTCAAATTCTTAGCAATAGAGTAAACTAAATCTTCTCTTATGATCCCCGATGCTTCTTTTTTTACATACTCTACAAAAGCTTCTGGTGTGTCACCTTTACTAATATAGGCATTAAGTGCATTAACTCCTGCAGCCAAGCATCCACTTCTCTTAATATTTGCTTTATCTACCACTATGATTTTCGCTTCGGGAAAATCGCTTAAAGTCAAAGCTGCATAACAGCCAGCAGTTCCTCCTCCAACTATAACTATTTCTGTTTCTAAAATCCTTGTTTCTAGTTTCATAGACCCTCCTGTATTCCTTATAAGCACTTAATAGTCATTTAGACTATTAAGTCTCCTTTAACCTATAACTTTAAATATTTAAATATCTGATCTACACATTCTTCAATAGTTTGTGTATTTGTATTGATCACAATTTCTGGATTATCGGGCTTTTCGTAAGGTGAAGTTATTCCGGTAAACTCTTTAATTTCACCAGCTCTAGCTTTCTTATATAAAGCTTTGGGATCTCTTTTTTCACATTCCTCTAAAGGACAATCTATATATATTTCTATAAAATCCTCCCCCAAAGCCTTTCTAACAAGTTCTCTATCCTTTTTTAAAGGAGATATAAAACAAGCAAGTGTAATAATCCCTCCATCAACAAACAGCTTCCCAATTTCACCTATTCGCCTTATGTTCTCAGTTCTAGCTTTTATTGAAAATCCAAGATCTGAATTTATACCAAGGCGGATATTGTCTCCATCCAAAAGGTAGGTCAATTTATTGAGCTCATTTAGCTTTATATCTAAAGCATTTGCTACCGTTGATTTTCCTGAGCCTGATAGACCGGTAAACCATAATAGCTTTGCCTTTTGCTTCAATAATTTTTCTCTTTGCTCTCTTGTAACATTGGTAGCATGCCAAGTAAGATTTTGCGCTTTCATTTACTCACACCTCAGCTTATTTTTTCTAATGCCTGCTTAAAGTCTTCTATTAAATCCTCTATATCTTCAATTCCTACGCTTACTCGTACAAGATCATCGAAAACTCCAGCACTATCTATTTCCTTTTCATCATTAAAAGCATAAATAGTAGACTTTGGATGAATTACTAGTGTTCTTGTATCCCCTATATTTGCAAGATTTGTAGCGTATTTTAAGCTATTTATTAGTTTAAAAGCTTTTTCTTTAGTACCTAATCTTAAAGTAAAGACCCCACCATATTTATTTGAAAACTGATTTTTGCTTATTTCATGATACGGATTATCTTCAAGTCCAGTATAATTCAGAGCGGTTACTTTCTCATTTTTCTTTAAAAACCTTACTAATTTAAGTGTGTTATCACATATTCTTTCCATACGAAGTCCAAGGGTTTCAAGGCCTAATATATTTAAGTAAGCATTAAAGGGTGAGAGACAAGCACCAAAGTCCCTGAAGATTCCTTTTCTAAGCTTTGCTAGATATACAAACTTTCCGTACTTTTTAAAGTTCTTTAGTGTTGAAAACTTTTCATAATTCCATTTCATTTTTCCACTATCTACAATAATACCGCTAATGGAATTACCGCTTCCATTTATGTATTTAGAGGAGGAATGAATTACTATATCCGCTCCTAGCTCAAAGGGCTTCACTAAATAAGGAGTAGTAATTGTATTATCTACAATTAGAGGAATCTCATTTTTATGAGCAAGCTTTGAAAGTTTCTCAATATCTGGTACGTCAAGCTTTGGATTTCCTATAGTTTCTATAAATATAGCTCTAGTCCGTTCATTTATTAAAGCTTCATAGCTTTCAATATTGTTATCCTTAGCATGCTTAGCTTTAATATCATAATCTTCTAAATCCTTAAATAAAGAATAGGTTCCTCCAAATAGGCCTCCACCAGTAACAATCTCTTCTCCAGCTTTAACTAGATTTAGTATAGCTAATGTTATTGCAGCCATTCCTGAAGCGCAAGCTATTGACCCAACCCCTTTTTCCAGATCTGAGATCTTTCTTTCGAAAGCATCCGCTGTAGGATTATTTATTCTTGAGTATAAAAAACCAAACTTATTGCCCTTAAAGGTTTCTTCTAATTCCTCAGCAGTTGTGTATTTGAAGGCCGAGGATTGGAAAATCGGAGTATTGGTAGCTCCTGTTCTTTCATCATGCCCAGCTACTCCATGTAGCAGCTGGGTATTAAACCTCATTTTATCCCGCCCTTTTCAACAAAGATTGTAAAGGTACCATCCTCATTATTTGTAATTGAAGTCACTTTATGTCCCTCTTCCTTTAAGCTTCTTGGAACATTAAGAAGTGGCTCTCCCTCATTCAATTTTATTTCAAGGATTTCTCCGTCCTCCAGCTCTTCAATGGCTATTTTAGCCTTAACAAAGGTTATTGGGCAAACCACATCAGTTATATCCACAAAATCCTTAGCTATTATTTCACTCATTTTTTAAACCCTCCTTTAGTTTTTTCTCCAACAAATCCCAACCTACCCTATCCAGGGTTACACCAAACCTTTCTCCAGCTTTACCATTATTCTTAAAAAACTCAAGAGTTTTGTCTACAACTGTAAAAACTTCTTCCTTAGAGAATAATATAGGTAAAAGTTGTCTTCCAAAACTAAGTCTGTTTCCAAAGGTTCCTCCAAAGTAAAGTACAAACCCATTCTTTCCTTCCCAAGCAGAGGTAGGACAAACTTTAACACATCTACCACAATAATTACATTTATCTTCTTCAAATATTATATCTTTTTCTTTTCTATCAATACTTCCTATAGCTTTTGTAGGGCATACTTCTTTGCAAAGTCCACAGAAGCTGCAGGCTGAGCTATTCCAGCTTGGTAGAATACCCCCCTTAACCCCTAAGTCATTTTCCTCAGCTTTTAAACAGTTATTTTTGCAACCTGTAATTCCAAGCTTAAATTTATGGGGAAGATCTCGTCCATGATATCTTTCATCAAATTCAAGGGCTAACTCCGTGGTATCAATTAATCCACTAGAGCATATTTTCATCCCTTGACAGGCAGTTATAGTTCTTACTCTAGGTCCACAAGTTCCAGGGCTTATTCCAGCTTCTTCAAGTTCTTTTTTCACAGCCTCTACATCCTCAAGCTTAATAAAGGGAATTTCGATGCCTTGTCTTGAAGTTAAATGTACATAACCTTGACCATATTTTGTTGAAACCTCGTAAATTTTCTTTAATTTTTCACTGTCTATTTGGCCCCCTACAATTCCAAGTCTTAAGGAAAATCTGTCCTTTTGAACCTGCTTCATAAAGCCGCCCTTTTTTAGTTCTTTATAGTCAACCTGTGCCATTTATATGACCTCCTAAATAATTTTTATTTCTTCTTCTATAACTAAATCCTTATTTATTATAAAGCTTTTAAGTATAGGATTTCCTGTTTCCATTAAAGAAAGAATAAAATAGCTCATTTCTTTGTCAAAAGCTAATCTTTTGTCCTCCTCAGATGGCCTAGAGGGAGATTCTGGATGACTATGGAAGTTTCCTAGCATTATATAACCATTATTTCTAATATCCTTTATAACATTAAATTGATCTTTAGGCTTCATAGAAAAGTGTTCCGGACTATTATCAATATTTTCTAGAAGATATACTTTTTCAACAATTTTTGTGGAGCCTTCAATTCTTCCCCCTAAAAGTCCACAGGCTTCATTAGGGATTACCTCCTCTGAGTGCTTTAAGATTTCTTCATAATGCTTTGTTTTAATTATTATCACTATATATCACCTTTTAAATCACAGATAGCTTGCTCATAATTTATTAATTCCTTTATAGATGGTGCTACACCACAAACTGCACATTTTTTATTGGTAGGAAGGTTTATTTTTCTAAATTCCATACTTAAAGCATCAAAGGTTAAAAGTTTACCTGTAAGTAAGTTGCCAAGACCAAGAATATATTTAAGAGCTTCTGTAGCTTGAATAGTGCCTATTATTCCACCCATTACACCTAAAACCCCTGCCTGTTTGCAGGTGGGTACTGCATCCGGTGGTGGTGGATTTTTAAATACACATCTATAGCAAGGCCCCTGCCCTGGTACATAGGTCATAGTCTGTCCTTGAAATCTAATTATTCCAGCATGAGAAAATGGCTTCTTAAGTATCACACAGGCATCATTTATAAGAAATTTTGCTGGAAAATTGTCCGTCCCATCTATTATAAAATCATAATCCTTAATAATATCAGTTATATTTGATGAGTTAATCCATTCCTGATAAGTAATTACATTAACATCCGGATTCAAATTATTTATTGTTTCTTTTCCTGAGATTACCTTAGGCTTTTTTACATCTGCTGTGGAATGAATGATTTGTCTTTGAAGGTTTGAGAGGTCCACCTCGTCATAATCCACCAGCCCTATGGTACCAACTCCCGCAGCTGCAAGGTACATAGCCGCAGGGGCGCCTAGCCCTCCTGTACCAACTATAAGAACCTTTGAAGCTAAAAGTTTCTTCTGTCCCTTTGAACCAACTTCCTTTAATATAATTTGTCTAGAGTAACGCTCAATTTGTTCATTTGAAAAGGCCACTATTGTCCACCTCCCATAAAATATAGGAATTCAACGCTATCCCCTTCCTTTATAATAACTTTTTCTAAATCCTCAGTATCAACAAACTCTTCATTTATCTGAACTGTAACATATTCTGGAGTAGCCACCTTTAAAACAATTAGCAAATCCTTCACATTGATTTCCTTCTCTAAGATTACTTCTTTTCCATTAACTTTAATTTTCATTTTAATCCTCCCGGGTCCCTATTTTATATTGCATTTTCTAAATATTTTTCTATGACTAGAGCCGCAGCTCCTATTGAGATTGCATTTTCCATAAAATACCCACCTCTACTGAAAGTAACTCTTTTCCCTTTATCAGAATATAATTTATCTAAAGCCGTTTTAATACTGACCTCATAAAATAATTTTGAGTTCATTATTAAAGGTCCGCTTAATATGACTAAACTTGGATTCAATAAGTTAATATAATTAACTAACCCTGTGCCCATTATTATAGCTGCTTCTGTTATTACCTTTTTAGCAAGGGAGTTTCCAGCTTCAGCTGCTATACAAATATCTTTATACTTAACTTCCGTAGCTCTTTTATCAATTGCATTTGAAAAGTTTTTTACAATTGCATTTATAGAGGAATAACCTTCTATACAACCAATATTACCGCACTTGCACTTTTCCCCATGAATATCCACAATCATATGCCCAAAGGCATCTTCTTCATCATTAATTGTTCTTATAAGTTTTCCTGAAGAAATTGTTCCTGTTCTTATTCCAACACCACAATTGAAATAGGCTATATTTTGAAGTTCCTTACCTATACCATAAAAGTATTCTCCCACCACCGCCGAATTTGCACCATTTTCAATAATCACTGGACATTTTAATTTTTCCTCTAGCATTACTTTTATAGGTGTATTTGACCATCCTGGTGCAAAAAAGTTTATAGCACTGGTAATAACTCCATTTTTTATATCCAAAGGTCCAACAGTTCCCAATCCAATTCCTAAAAGTTTAATAACATCCAATCTTAAGTCTATATAGGCCTTATTAATAATCTCCACTATTCGTCGAACAGTCTCCTCAGGGCTGTAGCTTTCATCCATATAAAACATTTCTTTAAATAGAATCTCCATTTTCAAATTGGTGATAACCACTTGGGAGTATAACCGAGATATGTCTATACCAATAATATAAAATTTACATATGTTTATATCATATATTATTGGTTTTCTGCCACCAGAAGATTCACCTATATATTTTTGTACTATAAGTTGCTCTTCCTCTAAAGGGTTCATTACATTATTTAAGGTGGTTAATTTCATTTTTGTCTCCAGCAAAATTTCGCTTTTAGACATATCATTTTTCTTTTGAAGTAGGTTAAATATTCTTTTCTCTTCCGGTTTTAAACCTATGAGTATCTCAGAATTAACTATCAAGTCTACACCCCTTAAAAATATTTGAAATGTTTTTTCCGTTTTGGTAAGAAGTATTGTTGGAAAACAAATACTTATGCTTTATCTAAACCCCATTTATATCTCATGCTTTTTTCTATCTTTCCAAAAACAAACTTATCAACAACTAAGCCAAGTATAATTATGACTATCATTACAGCTACCACCTGACTAATATCAGCTAAATCTCTTCCCATCATTAAAACTTGTCCAAGTCCCTTTGAGGACGAAAGCATTTCTCCTGCCATTAATGCCCTCCACGCGAAGGACCACCCTTGTTTAAGTCCAGTAACTACATCTGGAAGCGCTGCTGGTAAAATAACCTGAGTATATATCTTACTTCCTTTAGCACCCATAGTTTTAGCTGCTCTTATATAAAGTGGATTAATATTCTTTATTGCAGCTTGAACTGCTATTGCTACAGCAAAAGTAGAACCTATTGTAATAACAAATATTATAGAACTTTCATTTAGCCCAAACCACAAAATAGCAAAAGGCAACCAGCAAATACTTGGCAAGGTCTGAAACCCTAAAATTAAAGGTCCTAGATTCTCATCCAAATATCTAAATTTAACAATTATTAAGCCTAAACTAACTCCTATTAAAATAGATATAAAATATCCTACAAGAATTCTCTTAAGACTAGCTAGGATAGCAACTCCCATAGTATTATCTAAAATAAGAGCTTTTAAAGTTTTGAAAACATCTATTGGAGATGGAAATATATAAGGTTTCCAAATTTGCAGTATATCAACCCCGATTTTATATATCCCTTCCCATATCACTAGGAGGATTACGTAAAACAGAAGCTTCTTCAATATTCCAACCACTATCGTATTCTGCTTTTGCAACCTTCTCCACCTCCTCTTTTAAAGCTTTCATTATATTTTTTACATAATAAGAAATATCATAGCTTTCCATTTGTCTAGGTCTTGCCAGCTCAATTGTAAACTCCTGTTTTATCCTTCCAGGGTCCGCTGCCATTACTACAACTCTATTTGCTAAAAACACAGCTTCCTCTGCGTTATGAGTCACAAAAATTATTGTTTTCTGTGTTTCTAGCCATATTTGTTGAAGCTCAAGCTGCAAGATCATTTTGGTCTGGCTATCCAGAGCTGCAAAGGGTTCATCCATTAGCAGCACCTCCGAGTCTAAGGATAGTACCCTAGCCAGAGCTACCCTTTGCTTCATTCCTCCAGAAAGCTCATGTACATAAGAATTTTGAAATTTAGAAAGGTGAACCATTTTTAGATAATATAAAGCTTTCTCACGTCTAACATCTTTCGGGATACCTGCCATCTTCATTCCAAACTGAACGTTATCAATTACCTTTAGCCAAGGAAATAATGCTGCCTCCTGAAACATTACTGTTCTATCTGGTCCTGCTTCCTTTATTTCCGTGCCATTTAATAAGACAACTCCTGTAGTTGCTTTTTCAAGTCCTGCTATGATATTTAGTAAAGTAGATTTACCACAACCTGAAGGTCCAAGTATACATACAAACTCGCCCTTTTTTATTTCAATATTAAAATGCTCAAGTGTTGTGGTTTTTTTATGCTTTGAAATAAATTCTTTACTTACATCCTTAACTATAAGACTCAAATGTATCACCTCAACTATTTGATTTGACTTTGTCCTTTTTCTTTTAGTATTTTATTTAAAAGTGTTAAATTAAATAAAGTTTTTGTATCCGGCTTTGTCTTTAAGAATCCTTCTTGTACTGATAGATTAACAAAATCTTGTACTGAGTCTTTTTCAGGATTATTTGTTACAGTTAGTCTGTTGAAAGCAGCATCCAAAACATCCTTTGAAATAGCTTTCTGGGTTAGTTCAGTTATTTGCTTATTAACAATTTCCTTCGCTTTATCTTTATTTTTATTTATATAATCCGTTAACTCCACATGAGTTCTTAGAAAGTTTTCCACGATCAATGGATGATCCTTTAAAAATTCGGTTCTTATAACTACTACTGCTGTAGTATAATTACCCTTTCTCAATAAATCCTTGTAATCTAATATTACATTAGCTCCTGCTTCTTTAATTAGTCTTGATCCCCAAGGTTCTGGAACTAAAGCTGCATCAATATCTCCCTTATTGAGTAATGTTAATATATCTGCATTTTCCGCTTGCCTAACTTCTACAGTGCCGCCCTTAGTAGTATCCTTAAGCTTATTATCAGATAGTATCTTTCTAAGTGTTAAGTCTTGAGTGTTTCCAAATTGAGGTACCGCAATTCTTTTTCCGCTCAAATCTTTTAGGTTCTTTATAACTAGACCTTTTCTTGATACAAATATGGCTCCTGCATCTGTAGCTCCTGCTATAATCTGAAGGTCACCCTTGGATTTTGCATAACCATTAATTGCTGGTCCTGGTCCTATGTAACCAATGTCTATTGCTCCGGCGAAAAGCGCTTCTATTTCAGCAGGGCCTGCATTAAATAGCTTCCAATCTATTGGGTTACTAGCTCCAACAGCCTTTTGAAAACTTCCTTGATCTTTTCCCACCAATGCTTGAGAATGTGTTATGTTAGGAAAATATCCAACTCTGATGTTAACATTTTTTTCTGCAATAGTTGCTGTGACAGTTGTTTCTGTTTTTTTAGTTGTACAACCCACTAAGTTCCCCAATAATAATATTGTTAATAATGCAATTGAAATTTTTAATGTTTTTGTAATCTTCAATTTAGCCCCTCCTTTATACGGATAAACATATAGGTTTACTTGGTTTAACTTAAATGATTTACTTATTTCCATTTATGTTAAAAGTAAATATTAAAAAAGATTTCCTAGTATTCCAATATGTTTTTGTTATTAATAAGATACCACATTAATCCTATAAAGTCTATAGGATTAATGAAAATAAGAAGGAAATTATATAAATCTCCTTCTCCTTTTAAAGCTTATCTAATATCTTCTATTTTATAAGTAGATACTATAGTAGATAGTCTCAACCTTACAATTCCTATCGATGAGCAATAGGGCTCATCTTAGCACCTTTTACAATCACATTTTTCTTTTTTGCAAGGATCGCTTTTGTGACTTCTATGCTCACAATGCCCATCTTTACCTTTGCGTCCTCTATGGCCACGATGACCATGTTCGCCGTCCTCGCCGTCCTCACCACAACATCCTTTTGGTCCACAACAACCGTCTTCTCCACAACATCCATCTTTTCCATCACGTCCTGGGTCACCCTTTGGTCCTTGTGCTCCAGTATTTCCCATAGAACCTGGGTCACCAGTATCGCCCTTAACCCCTTGGTCTCCTTTCTGTCCTGGATCACCCATTGGTCCCATTGGTCCTGGACATCCTCTTGGTCCTGGACATCCCATTGGTCCTGGGCATCCTCTTTGTCCTGGGCAACCAGGTTCTCCTTTACGTCCTCTATGGCCATCACATCCTGGATCACCTTTGCATCCTTTAGGACCCATTGGTCCAGGTTCACCACAAACTGTTATGCACTTATGGTGTGGACGCTTACAATCTGATTCATTACAACAATTGAAGTTATCTTCATAAGAATCACCTTGGTTTTGAGTTTTATCTATATAATCATTACTTTTTGAATGATGAGATCTTCTATTCTTTCCCATTTACTTATTTCCTCCTCTAATATTAGGTATATAATAAAAGCTATTACGCGTTAAAAAATCAATAAATTAAGGATAAATCATTTTAAATGATTTATCTTAATATATAATACTATCAATCTCTAAGCTGGTGACTAATTTAAAGAAAAGTCGTAGTTATTTGTAGATTTATGTATAATCTGAATTTTTATCTTATTTTAATAGGTTGGAAATTAAAATATTCGACAAAAAAAAGCCCAACACAGAGTGTTGAAGCAAGTAAAACTAATTATTCACTTTATACTTCTAATAACAATATAATAATTGAGCACAAACTTAAACATACACTTATTAACGTAATAAACATGAAAACTTGTTTTTGATTCAGCCCCGCTGACAATAATCTGTGATGGATTTGGCTTGAATCGGCTCTGTAAATAGGTTTACCATTTATAATTCTTTTTATAACAACATAAACATTATCAAATATAGGAACTCCTAAAGCCAAAATAGGTATAACAATAGAAATTGTTGTAGCTTGTTTGAAAGCACCATCAAGTGCAATGATTGCTAATAAAAAGCCTGAAAAATTCGCCCCAGAATCTCCTATGTAAATTTTAGCAGGATATTTATTATACTTTAAAAATCCCAGTAATGCTCCAACAAGTAAAATGGACATCATGGCTGAAGTCGTTTGATTTTTTGCCAGTGCAACTACAAATAATGTTGAACCTGCAATAGCTGATAAGCTTCCTGCAAGTCCATCCAATCCGTCAGACCAATTAATAACTGTTGTAAGACCAAAGATCCATGTTATACTTAATAAAAATCCAATCGCTCCTGGTAAAACAATATATTTATTAGTGAAAGGATTAGTAAAACCATTAAAAATAATACCCGCATGATAGATCATAATTGCAGCAACTATTTGTATTATTAATCTAGGCAATATACCAAACTCTTTACCTTTAGTTTTATACCAATCATCTACCATTCCTATCCCAAAAACTAAAAGTGATGCAATTAAAATGTAAGGGAATTCTTTTCTTAAGGGCCTCATGAAAATTATGTAACCAATAAAAAATGCTATGTAAATGCCAACTCCACCTATTAAGGGAATGGCGTTTTTCTGCTTTTTTCTTTCCGTAGGTTTATCAAGAAAATCTAGCTTAATTGCAAGTTTTATCAAAAAAGGAGTACTCAAATATACTATTAAAAAAACTGTTAAAAAAGCATATAAGTAGCTCATAAAACTTTCTTCCTTTCCTTTAACAAATCTATTTTTCTAGTTACCTTACCAACATTAAATAGCTTTGCCACATTAGTATAAATATATAACCTTTACCCAGTCTAAATTTCAATGCCATCTTAACTATACGCTTTAATTACCTTAAAAGCTTCTTCCATACATAATAGAGTTTTATCAATATCCTCTATAGTATGAGCATTTGATAAAAAGAAAGCCTCATATTGAGATGGGGGCAAAAACACTCCATGCTTTAACATTTCTTTATAATACACTGCAAACATTTTTTCATTTGAGGTTTTAGCCTCTCTAAAATTCGCAACCTGTTTTTCTGTGAAAAATATGGTCATCATTGAACCTACTCTATTCACTGTTGCTTTAATCCTATATTTCTCAATCAATAAATTAGCTCCACTTTGAAGCTTTTCGCCTAAAGCTTCAACATGTTCATATACTGTAGGATGCTCCTTCAGATAAGTTAAAGTAGTTATACCTGCAGTCATAGCGATAGGATTTCCAGAAAGAGTACCCGCCTGATACACCTCACCTATTGGTGCAAGCTTCTCCATAATATCTTTTTTGCCACCAAAAGCTCCAATTGGCATACCTCCACCAATTATTTTACCAAGACAAACTAAGTCCCCTTCAACTTCATAAAGCTTTTGGGCACCATGAAGATCAACTCTAAAACCTGTCATTACTTCATCAACAATGAGCAGAGCTCCATAATCCTTAGTTAGCTCTCTTAATCTTTTTATAAAACTAAAGTTTGCTGGTACAACCCCCATGTTTCCACTAATTAATTCAACAATAACTGCTGCTATTTCATTTCCACGAATTACAAATAGTTCTTCCATCTGCTTTAAATTGTTATATTCAAGCACTAAGGTGTCTTGTATTACCCCCTCTGGCACTCCTGCACTGCTAGAGATTCCATGAGTAGCCACCCCTGAACCTGCCTGAACTAAAAGTGAATCCTCATGTCCATGATAATTCCCCGAAAATTTCACGATTTTATCTCGTCCTGTATAACCCCTTGCAACTCTAATAGCACTCATAGTTGCTTCTGTTCCAGAGTTAACCATTCTAAGCATTTCAATCGAAGGCACTAATTCCTTAACAAGCAGAGCCATCTGAAGCTCTTTTTTAGTCGAAGCTCCAAAGCTTAAGGAGTCCTCTAAAGCTTTTATTATCTCTTCTCTAACAATAGGATTATTATGTCCGAGTATCATTGGTCCATAAGAACCTACAAAATCAATATATTCATTTCCATCTTCATCAAATATATGCCCTTTATCCGCCCTTTTAATAATCACTGGGGTAACCCCTACAGCTTTCCCTGCTCTCACAGGGCTATTTACTCCACCAGGAATATGCTTTTCACTTTCATGAAATATTTTCTCTGATCTACTTGTTATCATCAAAATCACCTCTTATTATCTTAGCTGCATCTTTTGCAAAGTAAGTTATTATAATGTCTGCTCCTGCTCTTTTCATGGATAAAAGTGTTTCCATAATCATTAGTTTTTCATCTATCAGACCTGCTTTTGAAGCGGCTTTTATCATGGCATATTCACCGCTCACATTATATACAGCCACTGGTACATTAAATTTTTCTTTTAAGCTATAAACTATATCTAAATAGCTCATGGCCGGCTTTACCATAATGATATCTGCCCCTTCTTCAATATCCCAGCTTGCTTCTTTAACCGCTTCCCTAGCATTACAAAAATCCATTTGATAGGATTTCCTATCTCCAGAGGAAGGTGCTGATTTTGCAGCCTCTCTAAAAGGACCATAAAAAGCAGAAGAGAATTTTACCGAGTAGGACATTATTGAAATATCCTGAAAGCCTTCCTTATCAAGCAAAGTCCTTATGAAGGCAACCCTACCGTCCATCATATCCGAAGGTGCGATAATATCCGCTCCAGCTGCCGCATGAGATAAGGCAACTTTACCTAAAAGCTCTAAGGTTTTATCATTATCTACAATGCCGCCCTCCCATACACCGCAGTGGCCATGGGAAGTATATTCGCAGAGACAAACATCTGTAACAACTAAAACATCTGCAAAGTTCTCTTTAATTTTCCTAACAGCTCTTT
>DATCIH010000181.1:0-61637 GCA_036507955.1 Clostridiaceae bacterium
AGAAATGGTAATGCCTGGCGATCATATAGATATGAAGGTTGAGTTAATCAATCCAGTAGCTATGGATGAGGGATTACGATTTGCAATAAGAGAAGGCGGAAGAACAGTAGGATCTGGAGTTGTTACTTCAATTACTGAGTAATAATTATGACTATATTTATAATTATTAACAATATATTTTAAAAGGGGGATTATTTCTCCCTTTTACGTATATAATATGTAAAAAATACTTGTTATTTATATAATAGTAGTGTAAAATAAAATAGTTGCGATGTTATAACAGCGATGAGATGAGAAGTTGCCGGGCTTCCGGGTAATTTTCATCGAGTATGTCACCATCTAGAATGGGGCGAAGGTGTTTTGAATCGGTATATTTTGTTTCATTTTATGAAACACCCGGTACAGTTTACAGAACTACCACTGTTGTGCGTGAGAAGCAAAACGTACATGAAAAGGAGGGAATTAATATGGCAAAACAAAAAATTAGAATTAGGTTAAAGGCGTTTGATCACAATATTTTAGATCAATCCGCAGAAAAAATTGTTGAAACTGCTAAAAGCACTGGTGCTAAGGTAGCTGGTCCTGTACCGCTACCAACAGAAAAGGATATAATCACTATACTTAGGGCACCACATAAGTACAAGGATTCAAGAGAGCAGTTTGAAATCAGAACTCATAAAAGGCTGATAGATATTATTAGTCCATCACCCAAGACGGTTGATGCTTTAATGAGACTTGATTTACCTGCTGGTGTTGATATAGAAATAAAACTTTAATAGTAGGTATGAAAAACATACCACATTGATTAAGAGACTATTATGACCGAGAAATCGATCCGCTAATATGTATGGAGGTGTATACAATGAAAAAAGCTATACTAGGTAAAAAACTTGGTATGACTCAGATATTTGACGAAAATGGTAAGCTTCTTCCAGTAACAGTTGTTGAAGCAGGTCCATGTGTCGTTCTTCAAAAGAAAACTATCGAAAATGATGGCTATGAAGCTATACAGGTAGGGTTCTCAGATATAAGAGAGAAGTTAGTTAACAAACCTAAAAAAGGACATTTTGCAAAAGCTGGTGCTCCATTAAAGAGATTTGTTAGGGAATTGAAACTTGAAGACTGCAGTGCTTATACTTTAGGACAAGAAATTCTTGTTGATGTATTTCAACTTGGAGACAAAGTAGACGTTTCTGGAATTTCCAAAGGAAAGGGTTTTCAGGGATCAATTAAAAGATGGAATCAACATAGAGGACCTATGAGTCATGGTTCTAAGTTTCACAGAGCGCCTGGATCTATGGGTGCATCATCTTCACCATCTAGAACTTTCAAGAATAAGCATTTACCAGGTCATATGGGTAATGTTAAGAGTACCGTATTAAATCTTGAGGTAGTTAAGATAATGCCTGAAAAGAACATAATACTTATTAAAGGTGGAATACCAGGACCAAATAAAGGCTTTATTGTAATAAGAAATTCAGTTAAGTCTTAGTCTTGTAGAAAGGAGGATACAGAATGCCTACAGTAGGATTATTTAATAAAGAAGGTCAGAAGGTTGGAGATATCGAATTATCTGACAAAGTTTTTGGAGTAGAAATCAATAAATATGCAGTGCATCAAGTTGTTGTAGCACTACTAGCAAACAAAAGACAAGGAACTCAATCAGCTTTAACAAGAGCAGAGGTTTCCGGAGGCGGAATTAAACCGTGGAGACAAAAGGGAACTGGTAGAGCCAGACAAGGTTCAACTAGATCACCTCAGTGGACTCATGGTGGTGTTGTTTTTGCACCAAAGCCAAGGAGTTATAGAACATCAGTACCAAAGTCTATGAGAAAAGTTGCAATGCTATCAGCTTTAACTTCTAAAGTTGTAGAAAATGAAATTATTGTACTTGAAAGTCTTGAACTCTCAGCACCAAAGACAAAAGATATAGTGAATATGCTAAAGGCTTTTGAAGCTAAAAAGACTCTTATAATAGTTGCAAAGTCAGACGAAAATGTATATAAGTCAGCTAGAAACATTGAAAATGTTTCTATAATCCCAGTAAATAATATAAATGTCTATGATATTTTAAAATATGAGAATTTTATTATTACTAAGGAAGCTGTATCAAAAATTGAGGAGGTGTATGCATAATGAATTTTAACAATCATGATATAATCAGAAAGCCTGTTATAACAGAAAGAAGTATGGCTTCTATGCAGCAGAAAAAGTACACCTTCATTGTGGATATACATGCAAATAAGGTACAGATTAAAAAGGCTGTTGAAGAAATATTTGGTGTTAAGGTAGATAAAGTAAATACCATGAAGACTATGGGAAAGATGAAAAGAGTTGGAGTTCACATAGGTAAAAGACCAGATTATAAAAAAGCAATAGTAAAGCTTACAGAAGAAAGTAAAACTATTGAGTTCTTTGATGGAATGTAAATAGTAAATTGAAAAGTACAAAATATAGCGTTATTGGCGGAATGCCAGAGAAGCTTTCAAGGAGGGAATAAATAGATGGCAGTTAAGAAGTTTAATCCTACTACTCCTTCAAGAAGAGGGATGACAATGTCTACATTTGAAGAAATAACAACAAATGTACCAGAGAAATCCTTACTAAGAGTTAAAAAGAGGAGTGGCGGAAGAAACGCACAAGGTAAAATAACTGTTCGACACATTGGTGGCGGAGAGAAACAGAAATATAGAATTATAGATTTTAAAAGAACTAAAGATAATATACCTGGAAAAGTATTCACAATAGAATATGATCCAAATAGAACAGCCTACATTGCATTGATTGCTTATGCTGATGGTGAGAAGAGATACATAATAGCTCCTGTTGGATTAAAAGTTGGAGATGTTATAATTTCCGGTCCTGATTCAGATATAAAAAATGGAAATGCACTTCCAATCAAGAATATCCCAGTAGGTACTATAATTCATAATGTTGAATTAAACATTGGTAAAGGTGGCCAGTTAGTAAGATCTGCAGGATCATCTGCACAGCTTATGGCTAAGGAAGGCGACTATGCTCAGCTCAGATTACCAAGTGGTGAAATGAGACGTGTTAGAATAGAATGCCGTGCAACTATAGGAATAGTTTCTAATCTTACGCATGAAATAGTTAATATAGGAAGTGCCGGAAGAAAGAGACATTTAGGCGTTAGACCAACAGTCAGAGGATCAGTAATGAATCCTAATGACCATCCACATGGTGGTGGAGAAGGTAAAGCACCAGTAGGGCATCCTGGTCCAATGACTCCATGGGGTAAACCAGCTCTTGGATATAAAACCAGAAAGCATAACAAGTATTCTGATAGATTGATAGTTAAGAGAAGAAATACAAAATAATTAAAATAATTAATTTCTTTTTAATTATTATATAGTAGGGAGAACTAAATTTCTCCCAGATATTTATGAAGGGAGGCCAAATAATTGAGTAGATCAGTAAAAAAAGGACCTTTTGTTCAAGAAGTTTTATTAAAGAGGATTATCGATTTAAATAAAGCTGGAGAAAAGAAAGTGATTAAGACTTGGTCAAGAAGTTCAACTATTTTTCCACAGATGATTGGTCATACGATTGCTGTTCATGATGGCAGAAAGCATGTTCCAGTTTATATCTCTGAGGATATGGTAGGACATAAGCTTGGTGAATTTGCACTTACAAGAACTTTTAAAGGTCATGCAGCTCATACAGAAAAATCATCAGGATTAAGATAATCTTGAAGGGAGGAAACCACAAATGGAAGCTAAAGCGATAGCTAAATATATAAGAATGTCTCCGATGAAAGTAGGAGTAGTTTTAAGTTTGATTAGAGGTAAAGATGTAAATCAGGCTTTTGCAATATTAAAATTTACTCCAAGAGATGCTGCTGTAGTTGTAGATAAAGTGTTGAAATCTGCTGTAGCAAATGCTGAGAACAATCTATCTTTAGATAGAGGTAATTTAATAGTATCAGAAGCATACGCTTGTTCAGGTCCAATACTTAAAAGAATGCAACCTCATGCACAAGGGAGAGCTTTTAGAATTAACAAAAGAACTAGTCATATAACTCTAGTAGTAAAGGAAAGAGCTTAAAAAGGAGGAGTATTTAGTGGGACAGAAAGTTAATCCACATGGCCTTAGGGTTGGTATTATAAAAGATTGGGATGCTAGATGGTATGCTGATAAGAAGACTTTCGCAGATAATTTAATTGAAGATATCAAAATCAGAAAATTTATTAAAAAGCGATTGTATACATCTGGTATATCAAAGATTGAGATTGAAAGAGCTTCAAAAAGGATAAAAATAAATATTTTTACAGCTAAACCTGGAATAGTAATAGGAAGAGGCGGAGCTGGAATAGAAGCTTTAAAGAAGGAATTAGTAGCATTAGTTATAGATAAAGCTATTAGTATCAATATTGTTGAGATAAAGGGTGTAGATGGTAATGCTCAATTAGTTGCTGAAAACATAGCAGCTCAACTTGAGAAAAGAATTTCTTTTAGAAGAGCTATGAAACAGTCTATACAAAGAGCAATGAGAATTAATGGAGTAAAGGGAATTAAAACTGCATGTGCTGGAAGACTTGGTGGAGCTGAAATAGCTAGAACTGAGCAATATCATGAAGGAACAATTCCACTGCAAACACTAAGAGCAGATATAGATTATGGATTCGCAGAAGCCGATACAACCTATGGTAAAATCGGTGTAAAAGTATGGGTATATAAAGGCGAGATTCTTCCAGTTAAGAAAGTTATAAAGGAAGAAGCTAGCGTATAGAAGGAAGGAGGAATACGATATGTTAATGCCTAAGAGAGTTAAACATCGTAAAGTGCAAACCGGCAGAATGAAAGGCAAAGCGACTAGAGGCAATTTTATTGCTTATGGTGATTTTGGACTACAAGCAACTGAATGTGGTTGGCTTACAAGTAACCAAATAGAGTCTGCCAGAATAGCAATTAATAGATATATAAAAAGAGGCGGAAAGCTTTGGATAAAAATATTTCCTGATAAACCTATAACTGAAAAACCTGCTGAAACTCGTATGGGTTCTGGTAAAGGATCTCCAGAGTATTGGGTAGCTGTAATTAAGCCAGGTAGAGTTTTATTTGAATTATCAGGAGTTACCGAGGAAGTTGCTAGAGAAGCTATGAGACTTGCGTCTCATAAACTTCCAATTTCAACTAAATTCGTTTTAAAGTCTGATTTTGAAGAAGTGGGTGGTGAAGCAAATGAAGGCTAGAGAGTTAGAAGATTTAAGAGATAATGCTCCTACAGAATTAGTAGAAAAACTTAATGGGCTCAAAGCTGAATTGTTTAACTTAAGATTTCAGTTAGCTACAGGACAACTTGAGAATCCAATGAAGATTAAAGAGGTTAAGAAATCTATAGCCCAAGTTAAAACCATCCTCAGACAAGAAGAATTAAGAGCTTACGAGCAGTAAAATCGAAAGGAGGAAATTTTAAGTGGAGCGAGGAAATAGAAAGACAAGAATGGGTAAGGTCGTTTCTGATAAAATGGAAAAGACAATTGTAGTAGCTGTTGAAACTAAAGTTAAACATCCATTATATGGAAAGATAATTAATAGAACAACAAAGTTTAAGGCTCATGATGAAAATAATGATGCAAAAATTAATGATAGGGTATTAATTATGGAAACTAGACCTTTATCTAAAGATAAAAGATGGAGATTAGTCGAAGTATTAGAAAAAGCAAAGTAATATCAGCTGAAAGGAGGGTCTTATATGATAATGCAGCAGACCGTACTTAGAGTAGCAGATAATTCCGGAGCTAAGGAAATTATGTGCATTAGAGTTTTAGGTGGTTCACTAAGGAAATATGGTAATGTTGGAGATATAATAGTAGCTAGCGTTAAGAGCGCAACACCAGGCGGTGTTGTTAAAAAGGGCGAAGTTGTGAAGGCTGTAATAGTAAGAACTGTTAAAGGTCTTAGAAGAAAAGATGGTTCTTATATCAGATTTGATGAGAACGCAGCAGTTATAATCAAAGATGATAAACAGCCAAGAGGAACTCGTATCTTCGGACCAGTAGCTAGGGAGCTAAGAGATAAGGATTTTATAAAAATTCTTTCATTAGCACCTGAAGTTCTATAGATAGGAGGTGGTTAGGATGAGTTTAAATAGAGTACACGTTAGAAAAAAGGATAATGTAATGGTTATATCTGGTAAAGATAAAGGTAAAATTGGTGAAGTAATTCAAGTTTCACCTACAGCTAGTAAGGTATTAGTAAAAGGTGTGAATATTGTAACTAAACATCAGAAACCAAGTAGAAAAAATATGCAGGGTGGAAGAGTTAAACAAGAAGCTACTATATTTAGTTCTAAAGTGATGCTTTACTGTACTAAATGCAAATCTGTAACCAGAATTAAAAGTACTATTTTAGATGATGGATCAAAGGTTAGAGTATGCAAGAAATGTGGAGAAACATTTTAGATTAGGAAGGAGGTTTGACTAATGGTTCCAAGGTTAAAGGAAATATATGATAATCAGGTTATTCCATTCATGATGGAAAAATTTGGATATAAAAACATAATGGAAGTTCCAAGACTTGAAAAGGTTGTTATCAACATGGGTGTTGGAGAAGCAAAAGAAAATGCAAAGGTTCTTGAATCAGCTATGGCTGATATGCAGCTTATCTGTGGACAGAAGCCTATAGCAACAAAGGCAAAGAAGTCAATTGCAAATTTTAAACTAAGAGAGAATATGCCAATTGGTTGTAAAGTAACACTCCGAAAACAATTTATGTATGAATTTGTTGATAAGTTTATGAATGTTGCGCTTCCTAGGGTTAGAGATTTCAGAGGAGTTTCTGATAAATCCTTTGATGGTAGAGGAAATTATTCTTTAGGTATTAAAGAACAATTAATCTTTCCAGAAGTTGAATATGATAAAATTGATAAAGTAAGAGGTATGGATATAATATTTGTTACATCAGCTAAGACAGACGAGGAAGCAAGAGAATTATTGAGATTCCTCGGCATGCCATTTGCATCAGTATAAGGAGGGGAAATTGTGGCAAGAAAAGCTTTAATTGAAAAATGGAACAAAACACCAAAGTATCCAACAAGAGCTTATACTAGGTGTAGGATTTGTGGAAGACCCCATTCTGTTTTGAGTAAATTTGGGGTATGCCGTATTTGCTTCAGAGAACTAGCCTATAAGGGACAAATTCCTGGGTGTAAGAAAGCAAGTTGGTAATACGTATTATATGAAAGGAGGCACTTTAAATGGTTATGACTGATCCTATAGCAGATCTATTAACACGTATCAGAAATGCTAATATGGTAAAACATGCAATAGTAGAAATTCCTTCTTCTAATGTTAAGAAGGCATTGGTTAACATAATGGTTCAAGAAGGTTATTTGAAAGGCGTAGAAGAATATGCTGATGGCGTTGTTCCTATGCTTCGACTAGCAATGAAATATGGCGGTACGAAAGAAAGAATTATTACAGGACTTAAAAGAATTTCAAAGCCTGGTTTAAGAGTATATGCTAGGAAAGAAGAAGTTCCTAAGGTATTAAATGGTCTTGGAATAGCTATTGTATCTACTTCTAAGGGGATAGTTTCGGATAAAGAGGCTAGAAAATTGGGACTAGGTGGAGAAGTGATTTGCTACATTTGGTAGTGAACATTTATTTTGAATTATTTTAAAATAAAGTAGAGTAATTTATTCATAATTCAGTATAGGGTTAAAAACTTAATTATGAATAAGTGTTACGAACTAATTAGGAGTACAGGAGGTGCAAATATGTCAAGAATTGGTAAACTTCCAATAGAAATACCTAGTGGAGTTACAGTTAATATTGGTAGCGATAATGTAGTTACTGTCAAAGGTGTTAAAGGTCAGTTAGTAAAACCTATGCATAAGAAAATCAATATTAATATTGAAGATAATAATATAGTTGTAACAAGAAATGATGATGGCAAAGAAAGCAAATCCTTACATGGTTTAACTAGAGCATTGATAAACAATATGGTTATTGGTGTAACAACTGGATACCAAAAAACTTTAGATCTTGTTGGAGTAGGCTATAGAGCTCAACTTCAAGGCACTAAGCTTGTTATGAGTTTAGGATTTTCTCATCCAGTAGAGGTTGTTCCTGAACCAGGAGTAGCTTTTGAGATACCAATACCAACTAGAATAATAGTAAAAGGTATTGATAAAGAACTAGTAGGATCAGTTGCAGCAGATATAAGAACCTGGAGAAAACCTGAACCATATAAAGGTAAGGGAATTAAGTATGATAATGAAGTAATTAGACGTAAAGAAGGTAAGACAGGTAAAAAATAATGGAAAGGAGAGAAGCTTATGTTTAAAAAGACTGATAAACAGGCTTATAGATTAAGACGTCATCTCAGAGCACGTAAAAAAGTAGCTGGAACAGCTGAGAGACCAAGGTTAGCAGTTTTCAGAAGTGCTAAGAATATATATGCACAATTAATAGATGATGTATCTAGCATAACATTGGTTGCTGCCTCCACTATTGATAAAGACTTTTCAATGGAAGTTGGTAGTAATAAAATAGCAGCTAAATTAGTTGGTGAAATAATTGCTAAAAAAGCGATTGATAAAGGAATAAAACAAGTTGTTTTTGATAGAGGTGGCTATATTTATCACGGAAGAATTCAAGAACTTGCAGCAGGAGCAAGAGAAGGCGGCTTAGAGTTCTAATTAAGGAGGGAAAGAAATGAGAATTGATCCTAGTACACTTGAGCTAAAAGAAAAAGTTGTTTTTATAAATAGAGTTGCTAAAGTTGTAAAGGGTGGTAGAAACTTCAGATTTAGTGCTTTAGTGGTCGTTGGAGACGAAAACGGTCATGTAGGAGTTGGACTCGGAAAATCAATCGAGATTCCAGAAGCTATTAGAAAAGGTGTAGAAGATGCTAAGAAGAATATTGTAGCTGTTGCAATGGTTGGAACTACAGTACCTCATAATATTGAAGGCGTTTTCGGCACTGGTAGAGTTTTAATAATGCAAGCAGCAGAAGGTACTGGAGTACTTGCTGGTGGACCTGCAAGAGCGGTATTAGAATTGGCTGGTCTTAAAGATGTAAGAGCAAAATCTTTAGGAACAAGCAATCCTAGAAACATGGTTAATGCAACTATAAATGGTTTATCCCGATTAAGAACAGCTGAAGATATAGCTAAACTTAGAGGAAAAACTGTTGAAGAAATTTTAGGTTAGGAGGGATTACCTTGGCTAAGCTTAAAATAACATTAGTAAAAAGTTTAATTGGAAGAAAGAAAGATCATATAGCTACAGTAAATGCACTTGGCCTTAGAAAAATAGGCAAAATTGTTGAACATGAGGATTGCCCAGAAATAATGGGAATGATAAACAAAGTTAGCTATTTATTAAAGGTTGAAGAAGCATAATATTTAGATTTAAAAATATTTGTGGTAAAATGAATGTAAACCTTACTAATGATTATATTCATAAACTAATATGTAATACAGGAGGTGGAAAACATGAAACTTCATGAATTAGGTCCAGCAAAAGGAGCTAGAAAGAAACCAAAGAGAATAGGCAGAGGTACTGGTTCTGGTACTGGAAGAAATTCTGGTAAGGGTGAAAAAGGACAAAACTCTAGATCAGGTGGTGGTGTTAAGGCTGGTTTTGAAGGTGGACAGATGCCATTATATAGAAGACTTCCTAAAAGAGGTTTTACAAATATATTTGCTAAGGAATACGTTGCAATAAATGTTGATAGATTAAATGTATTTGAAGATGGTACTGAAGTTACACCAGAATTATTAGCTGCACATGGCATCATAGGAAAGATCAGAGACGGAGTAAAGATATTAGGCAATGGTGATCTTGAGAAAAATCTGACTGTAAAAGCAAAAAAATTCTCTAAAGCAGCGATCGAAAAGATAGAAGCGGCTGGGGGAAAAGTTGAGGTGATATAAATGCTATCAACCCTACGAAATGCTTGGAAGGTTGCTGATTTAAGAAAGAGAATTTTTTTTACGTTAGCAATGCTAGTGATTTTCAGATTTGGTAATTTTATAACTGTACCTTTCGTAGACGCATCGAAGTTAACATCCTTAGGTAACCAGGGTACATTATTTGGTTTTTACAATTTAATATCCGGTGGAGCTTTTGCTCGTTGTAGTATTTTTGCCATGGGAGTTGTGCCTTACATAAACTCTAGTATTATAATTCAACTGCTTACAATAGCTATTCCTTATTTGGAACAGTTATCTAAAGAAGGGGAAGATGGCAGAAAGAAAATACAGAATTATACACGTTATGGTGCTGTAGCCTTTGGGTTGATTCAAGCTTTTGGACAATATGCAATTATGACTCAGTTAGGTGCAGTTACAAGTAACTCCATATGGAATATTATGATCATTATGCTAGTTTTGATAACTGGCTCAACTTTCTTAATGTGGTTAGGCGAACAAATAACAGTAAAAGGTATTGGAAACGGTGTTTCCTTACTTATTTTTATTAATATAGTTTCAAGGATGCCAGATATTGGTGTAAAAATTGTAAGTTATACCACAACAGGAAGTATAAATATAGTTGAAGTTGTAGGGTTTGTATTGGTTGTTATAGCAATGTTTGTTGCAGTTGTAATAGCTAGCTTAGCAGAAAGAAGAATCCCAGTACAATATGCTGGTAGAACAGTTGCAGGAAAAACCTATAAGGGTCAGTCAACACATATACCAATAAATATAAATGGAACAGCGGTTATTGCAATAATCTTTGCTATGTCGGTAATGCAATTCCCAGCTACTATTGCACAATTTACAGGAACTAATTCAGCTTTCTATAGATTGGTTATGGGTAATGGTAGTGTATTCAAAGATTATACATGGCAATATTCTTTAATATATTTCATTTTAATTGTGTTCTTTACTTGGTTTTACTCAGAAGTTACTTTTAAACCTGATGAAATGGCAGAAAATATTCACAAATCTTCAGGTTTTATACCAGGCATTAGACCAGGTGAAGCTACAGCAAAGTATATAAGTGGAGTATTAACTAGAATAGCAATTTTAGGTGGTTTATTTGCCTCTGTTATCGCTATATTTCCAGTTTTGATTCAAGGATATACTAATTTTAAAGATATAAGTTTTGGTGGTACAATGTTACTTATTATGGTAGGTGTATCATTAGATACTGTTAGACAGATTGAGTCCCAATTAGTTATGAGGCATTATCAAGGATTCCTGAAATAATTTAATCGGAGATGATAGAATTGAGATTAATTTTGTTAGGACCTCCAGGAGCTGGTAAAGGTACTCAAGCAAAAAATGTCTGTGAACGATATAAGATACCACATATTTCTACAGGCGATATCTTTAGAAAAGATATCGAAGAAAACACGGAACTTGGAATTGAAGCTGCTAAATATATGGATAAAGGTCAGTTAGTACCTGATCCGTTAACCATTAGTATAGTAGAAGAGAAACTAGATTCAGAAGAATGTAGTGATGGTTTTTTATTAGATGGATTTCCACGTACTGTTAATCAAGCTGAAGTCTTAGATAATTATCTTTGTATACATAAAATCAGCTTGACAACAGCTTTGATACTTAATGTTCCTAAAGATTTCATCCTAGAAAGGATGACTGGCAGGAGAATATGCCCTAAATGTGGTGCGAGTTATCATTTGAAGTTTAATCCTCCTAAGGTAAAGGATATTTGTAATCTTTGCGGCAGTAAGATTGTACAAAGAAGTGATGATTCTCAAGATACTGTTAATAAGAGATTAGAGGTATATTTTAGTCAGACTGCTCCAGTTATTGATTATTATCAAAGCAAAGGAAAACTTTCCTTGGTTGATGGCACCCAGGGGATAGATGAAGTATTTAATAGCATTTGTAGTATCCTGGGGAGCGATATATAATGATAATTATAAAAAATGAAAAAGAAATCGAGTATATGAGGCATGCGGGTAAGGTAGTTGCTGAAACCCTTGCTAGATTAGAAGAGGTAATAAGACCTGGAATAAAAACTATAGAAATAGATAGAATTGCAGAAGAGATAATATTAAGTTATGGTGCAAAGCCTTCTTTTAAAGGATATCAAGGATTCCCAGCTTCTTTATGTATATCAATTAATGAGGAAGTTGTACATGGAATTCCAGGTAAACGAGTTTTAGAAGAAGGAGATATTGTGAGCATAGACTGTGGTGCTGTTTTAAATGATTTTCAAGGTGATGCCGCTAGAACTTTCCCAGTTGGAGTAATAACGAAAGAAGCTCAAGATCTTATCAATAATACTAAAGAAAGTTTTTATAAAGGTGTGGAATTTGCTATTGTTGGTAATAGATTAGGGGATATATCTTCAGCTATTCAAAAGCATGTAGAACAAAGAGGATTCTCCGTAGTAAGAGAATTTGTAGGTCATGGAATAGGCAGAGAGATGCATGAAGACCCAGAGGTTCCAAACTTTGGAAGGCCAGGAAGAGGACCGCTACTAGCTCATGGTATGATGATAGCTATTGAACCTATGGTTAACATAGGTAAATATCATGTAGAAGTACAAGGAAATGGCTGGACAGTAGTTACAGCGGATGGTAGTCTATCATCCCATCATGAAAATACAGTTGCCCTATTAAATGGTGGAGTTGAAATATTAACAGTATTATAATGAGGATTAAGACAAATGCTTATTGCTGAGGTGCAAATTTGAATGAGGACAATATATTAGGGAGAATAGTTATTTCTAAAGCTGGAAGAGATAAAGGCAAAAGTTTCATTATTATAGAAATAATTAGTTCTGATTACGTTTTAGTTAGTGATGGAAAACTCAGGACTTTTGAAACACCTAAGAAGAAAAAAATTAAACATCTTATTTTCACAGAATATTTTGAAGAAGAGATTAGTAATTTACTTCTATCAAATAAGAAAATAAGCAATTCTATACTAAAAGAAAGTTTAAAAGTTCATAGGTATATTTAAGGAGGTTTGATTACCTTATGTCAAAAGATGATGTAATTGAAATGCAGGGAGTAGTTTTAGAATCTTTACCAAATGCAATGTTTCAGGTAGAATTAGAAAGCAAACATGTTATACTAGCACATATTTCAGGTAAGTTAAGAATGAATTTTATAAGAATATTACCTGGAGATAAAGTAACTGTAGAGTTATCACCTTATGATTTAACCAGGGGTAGGATAACTTGGAGAGCTAAGTAATAAGGAGGTTTAACCATGAAAGTAAGATCATCTGTAAAGCCAATATGTGAAAAATGTAAGATAATTAAAAGAAAAGGCAGAGTAATGGTTATCTGTGAAAATCCTAAACACAAGCAGAAACAGGGTTAAAGTGTTTTAGGGCGGCTGTAATAAAATATTATTTGTTTTATTATCCTGAAGCTTTATTATATACAATAATACTAAATATTAGAGATTAAACAGCGTAAAGTTGTGGATTTAAAATTGTAGCAGGAGGTGTAAAATTTAATGGCTAGAATCGCAGGTGTAGATTTACCAAAGGAAAAAAGAGTTGAAGTTGGACTAACTTATATATTTGGTATAGGACTTCCAACATCTCAAAAGATTCTTAAGAGTACTGGGATCAATCCAGATGTAAGAGTAAAAGATCTTACCGAAACAGAAGTTAATACTTTAAGAGATTATATTAACAAGAATCAAAAAGTTGAAGGAGATCTTAGAAGAGAAACTTCCTTAAATATCAAGAGATTGGTTGAAATAGGATGTTATAGAGGAATCAGACATAGAAAAGGTCTTCCTGTTAGAGGGCAAAAGACTAAAACTAATGCAAGGACCAGAAAAGGTCCAAAGAGAGCAATAGGAGCAAAGAAGAAAAAATAGTAAGGAGGTATGAGAATGGTAGCTCAAGCATCAAAAGTTAAAAAAACTAGAAGAAAAAAAGAAAGAAAGAATGTTGAGCATGGCGCTGCTCATATAAAGTCCACTTTCAACAATTCCATAATCACATTAACTGATACTGTCGGAAATGCATTAGCATGGGCTAGCGCAGGTGGGCTTGGTTTTAAAGGTTCAAGGAAAAGCACACCATTTGCAGCAACTTTGGCCGCTGAAACAGCAGCTAAGGCAGCAATGGAACATGGTTTAAAAAGTGTTGAAGTATATGTAAAGGGACCTGGCGCAGGAAGAGAAGCCGCAATAAGATCATTACAAGCCACTGGGTTAGAAGTTACATTAATAAAGGATGTTACTCCAATACCACATAACGGTTGTAGACCACCAAAGAGAAGAAGAGTATAAGGAGGTGTTACTAAAATGGCAAGATATACAGAAGCAACCTGTAGATTATGTAGAAGAGAAGGATTAAAACTATTTCTTAAGGGAGATAGATGTTATACAGACAAGTGCGCGTTTTCAAGAAGAGGATATGCACCAGGACAACATGGTCAAGGAAGAAAAAAAGTATCTAACTATGGTATTCAATTGAGAGAAAAGCAGAAAGCTAGAAGAGTTTATGGAGTTTTAGAAAGTCAATTTAGAACATATTATGAAAAGGCTGATAAAATTAAGGGAATCACAGGCGAAAACCTATTAAAGCTTTTAGAGATGAGACTTGATAATGTAGTTTTCAGATTGGGATATGGCAACTCAAGAGTTGAAGCAAGACAATTGGTAAATCATGGTCACTTTAAAGTAGATGGTAAGAAAGTTGATATTCCATCTTATAAAGTGTCAGTTAATGAAGTTATAACTGTTTCTGAAAAAAGCAGAACCTATGAGAAATTTAAGGGGTTTGCTGAAAATCCAAAGACTTTACCAGGTTGGTTACAAACTAATCCTGCAAATTTCGAAGGAAGAATAGTTTCAGAACCATCAAGAGCAGATATAGATGTACCAGTTAATGAAACATTAATAGTTGAGCTTTACAGCAAATAATTAAGTAAAATCAGTTGCCCTCATATAAGTTGTTATTTATTATAAAGGGAGGGTCTCATTATGTTAGAAATAGAAAAACCAAAAATTGAATGTATTGATTTAAATGAAGATGGTTCTTATGGTAAGTTCATTGTAGAGCCACTGCAAAGAGGATATGGAACTACTTTAGGAAATGCTTTAAGAAGAGTGCTTTTGTCTTCACTTCCAGGTGTGGCAGCTAATGCTGTTAAAATTGATGGAGTTCTTCATGAATTTTCAACGGTTCCCGGAGTTAAGGAAGATGTTACTGAATTAATATTAAACATTAAGGGTCTTTCACTTAAGATGTTAGGTGAAGGGCCAAAGACAATATATATAGATGCTAAGGGTCCAGGAGAAATTAGTGCTGGAGATATAAAAACTGATGGAGATGTAGAGATAGTCAATCCTGAATTACATATTGCTACTTTAGATGATGGAAGTAAGTTATATATGGAGATATCAGTTGCGAGAGGTAAAGGTTATGTGTCACAAAAAATGAATAAGAGTGATGATTTACCTATATCAACAATAGCCGTGGATTCTATATACACCCCTGTTAAGAGAGTTAATTTTAGCACTGAAAGTACTAGAGTTGGTCAATTTACAGATTATGATAAATTGACTATTGAAATATGGACTAATGGTACTATTAAACCGGATGAAGCGCTGAGTCTTTCTTCTAAAATATTAATCGAGCATTTTAAGCTATTTATGACCTTAACTGATCATGCAAATAATGTTGAGATTATGGTGGAAAAAGAAGAAGATAAAAAAGAAAAGGTTTTAGAAATGACAATTGAAGAACTAGACTTATCTGTAAGAAGTTATAATTGCTTAAAGAGAGCAGGTATAAATACTGTTCAAGAGCTTACAGAGAGATCCATGGATGACATGATGAAGGTTAGAAATCTAGGTAGAAAATCTCTAGAGGAAGTGGAACAAAAATTAGCTGCTCTAGGATTGAGCTTAAGATTAGGCGATGAGTAGGAGGTAGAAATATGGCATTACAGCGAAAATTAGGTCTTCCAACAGATCAAAGATTAGCTATGATAAGAAATCTTGTTACTAGTTTTTTAAAGTATGGAAAGATCGAGACAACTATAACGAGAGCAAAAGAGACTAGTAAGATGGCAGAAAAAATGATTACTCTTGCTAAAAGAGGCGATCTTCATGCAAGACGTCAAGTACTTTCTTTTGTATATGAGGAAAAAGTAGTCAATGATTTATTTGAAAAAGTAGCTCCAAAGTATGCTGACAGAAATGGCGGCTACACAAGAATATTAAAGCTTGGGCCTCGTCGAGGAGATGCAGCTGAAGTAGTAATACTTGAATTAGTTTAATAAATCTTATAATATTAGGGGATTAAGTTATTGCTTAATCCCCATTTTCATAATAATATAAGTGATTTGAGGTGTCTTCATGATAGAAAAAATGATTGAATGCGATGATTTATATTTTAAATATAATAATGCAGAAGGTAATGACCAGTTAGCTATTGACAAGTTAAATCTTTCAATTGTAAAAGGAGAGTTCTTAGTGATCTTAGGTAGAAATGGATCTGGGAAATCTACTTTAGCTAAACAAATGAATGCAATACTACTCCCATCTGGGGGTAAGGTATATGTGGGTGGTCTAGACTCTAGCAATGAAAATAACCTATGGCAAATCAGAAAAAGTACGGGAATGGTATTTCAGAATCCTGATAATCAATTGGTCGCAACAATAGTGGAGGAAGATGTAGCTTTTGGCCCAGAGAATTTAGGCATAGAACCTAGTGAAATTAGAAAAAGAGTGGATGAGGCATTAAAAAAAGTTAAGATGTATAAATATCGACTTCATGCTCCACATCTTCTTTCTGGAGGACAAAAGCAAAGGGTTGCAATAGCTGGTATTTTAGCTATGAAACCAAGCTGCATTGTTTTTGATGAACCTACTGCTATGCTTGATCCTTTAGGGAGAAAAGAGGTTATGAGCACAATAAGGGATATTAATAAGAACTTAGGAATTACAATTGTACTTATAACTCATAATATGGA
The DNA here is from genome assembly GCA_036507955.1 of Clostridiaceae bacterium. GTDB lineage: Bacteria > Bacillota > Clostridia > Clostridiales > Clostridiaceae > DATCIH01. The sequence goes on from DATCIH010000181.1 coordinate 16,896, forward strand.
GGAAGCTATAGAAGCAGATAGAATTGTTATAATGGATAAAGGAAAATTACTCATGTCTGGTAAACCAGTGGAGATCTTTTGTCAGGTAAAAATTCTTAAAGGCATTGGTCTTGATGTGCCACAGGTAACAGAGCTTGCCTATGAGTTAAATTTAGAAGGGTACAATATTAGACCTGATATATTAACAATAAATGAGATGGTGGATGCATTATGCCAATTAAGATAAATAACATAACTTATACATATATGATTGGAACACCTTTTGAAAAAAAAGCTTTAGATGATGTATCTTTAGAAATAAAAGATGGCGAAATTATTGCTATAATAGGGCATACGGGCTCTGGTAAATCGACCCTGATTCAACATATGAATGGACTACTTAAGCCAGATTCAGGTAGTATATTTATTGATGATATAGACATTACTCTTAAAAGTGTAAAGTTAATAGGAATCAGAAAAAAGGTAGGTCTAGTTTTTCAGTATCCAGAGTATCAACTGTTTGAAGAAACAATAGAAAAGGATATTGGATATGGTCCCAGAAATTTAAAATTAGACCAAGCTGAAGTTAATAAGAGAGTTATTAAAGCAATGAATTTAGTTGGTCTAGACTATGAAAAATATAAAGATAAGTCTCCTTTTGAAATTAGTGGAGGCCAAAAAAGAAGAGTAGCTATTGCAGGTATAATAGCAATGGAACCTAAAATACTTATTTTAGATGAACCCACAGCCGGTCTAGACCCAGCGGGTAGGGATGAAATACTTAAACAAATAAAGTTATTTAAAGAAGAATATAATATGACTATTATAATGGTCTCTCATAGTATGGAGGAAGTTGCTAAAATAGCAGAAAGAGTAATAGTTATGGATCATAGTAAGTGCATATTGGATGGTAGCTTAAAGGAAGTATTTAGAGAGATAGATACATTGGAAAGTGTTGGCCTAGCTGTTCCTCAGATAACATACTTAGCTAAAGCCTTAAAGGATAAGGGCTTTATTTTTAAGGAAGATATATTTACAGTGAAACAAGCTAAGAATCAGATTATAGGCGTTTTACGAGGTGATACTTAATGTTAAAGGATATTACTATAGGACAGTACTTGCCAGGAGAATCCTTTGTACATAAGCTGGATCCCAGAATTAAGATTTTGATGTCTTTTTTATTTGTTATTGGTATTTTTCTGATTGGATCTTTTATTGGATATGGAGTAATAGCTACATTTATAATTATTGTTATAGTTATTTCCGGTATAAAATTTAGGAACATTTTAAATGGTTTAAAACCAATATTTTTTCTTATTATCTTAACTGTGATATTAAATGTGTTCATGACTGGTGGAAGTAAGCAAATATTTAGCTTTGGGTTTTTAAGAATCTATGAAGAAGGCCTTATTCAGGCAGTATTTATAGCTTTAAGGCTCATATTAGTGATTATAAGCACTTCACTGCTTACATTGACAACATCGCCTATAGAGCTTACAGATGGAATTGAAAAGCTACTCAGCCCATTTAAACGTATAGGGCTGCCAGCTCATGAATTAGCTATGATGATGTCAATAGCCCTCAGATTCATCCCAACACTGCTTGATGAAACTGACAAAATTATGAAAGCTCAAATGGCAAGAGGAGCTGATTTCGAATCTGGTAACATAATTAATAGAGGTAAGAATTTAATACCACTTCTAGTACCGTTATTTGTAAGCTCTTTTAGGAGAGCAGATGAACTCGCAATAGCTATGGAATCAAGATGTTATAAAGGTGGAGAAGGCAGAACTAGAATGAAGCAGCTCAAGATAAGAATAGAAGATGTATATGCCATAATTATAATGATAGTCATTATGATTTTAGCAATTTTTAGTAAGTTAATTTTTGGTTTGTAGGTGGCATATGAAAAATATCAAATTAATAATCGAATTTGATGGGACAAATTATAATGGTTGGCAAATCCAAAAGAATGGCATTGGTGTTCAACAAGTGGTTGAAAAAGCTATAAAAAAGCTCACAGGTAAAGCTGTTAAATTGATTGGTTCTAGTCGAACAGATGCAGGAGTGCATGCAAAAGGGTATGTGGCGAATTTCTTAATAGAAGCTACTATTCCTGGGTGTAGTTTCATGTACGCCATCAATTCTTTTTTGCCTAAAGATATATCGATAATTGACTCAGAGGAAGTAGATATTGATTTTAATGCCAGATTTCATTGCAGAAGTAAAACATATTCCTATAGTATAATTAACAGAAAGACATTTCCTGCCATGAGTCGATATTATTACTGTCATATAAAACAGAATTTAAATATAGATTTGATGAAGGAAGCTTCCAGATATTTTTTAGGTACTCATGATTTTTCTGCTTTCAAAAATAATGGAGGTTCTCGTAAGAACCCCTTAAAGACTATATATAAACTGGATATAGAAAAAGTCGAAGACAAAATAATTATATATGTTACGGGAAGTGGATTCTTATATAATATGGTTAGAATAATTGTGGGAACCCTTATAGACGTTGGTGATGGTAAGATATCGCCAGAGAAAACACAGGCTATTATTGAATCAAGAGATAGAAATGAGGCAGGAATGACTGCGCAAGCACTAGGATTGTGCTTAGAAAAAGTATATTACTGATTCTTAAGTGTTGACACACCAGGCAGTATGTAATATAATATTAATGTTTGAATTATATAGTGTAAAAGATCCCCTAGCCCCGGATCTTAGCATAGATTAGACTAATGAAAATGAGTTAGGGAGGTAAAGTTATGAAATCATATGTTGCAAAACCAAATGATATTGAGAGAAAATGGTTTATTGTTAATGCAGAAGGAAAAGCTTTAGGAAGAGTTGCAAGTCAAGTTGCTTCAATTTTAAGAGGAAAGCACAAGCCAATATTTACGCCTCATGTGGATACAGGCGATTTCGTTATTGTTATTAATGCAGAAAAGATACTTTTAACAGGTAAGAAATTAGATCAAAAGATGCTCAGACATCATTCTTTTTATCCAGGTGGATTAAAGGAAACTCCATATAGAGAAGTTATGGCTAAGAAGCCAGAATTTGCTTTCCATGAAGCTGTAAGAAGAATGCTTCCAATTGGTCCTTTAGGAAGAGATATGCTTCTAAAGCTCAAAGTTTATAGAGGAACTGAACATCAACATCAAGCTCAGAAACCAGAAGTTTTAGAGCTTAAATATTAATAGCAGGAGGAAAGATAAAAATGGCTAAAGTACAATATTTAGGAACTGGAAGAAGAAAAAGTTCTATCGCTAGAGTAAGACTTGTACCTGGAGAAGGTAAAATTCTTATAAATAAACGAGAAATAGAAAATTATTTTGGACTTGCAACTTTAATGTTGATAGTTAATCAACCATTAGAATTAACTGGTACCAAAGATAAATTTGATGTACTTGTAAATGTTCATGGTGGTGGTTATACTGGTCAAGCAGGAGCTATAAGGCATGGTATTTCAAGAGCATTAATTAAAGCTGATGCTAATCTTAGACCAGAAATTAAAAAAGCAGGTTTCTTAACAAGAGATCCAAGAATGAAGGAAAGAAAGAAACCAGGACTTAAGAAAGCAAGAAAAGCATCACAGTTTTCAAAAAGATAATATTGTTAGAATACATAAGAAGTGGTTTTTTACCACTTCTTTTTTTATAATTTTTTTTATTTTTATTTCGAAAATAATCTTATTATTTTAGCACATAATAATTATGGGTGATTAATGTGAAGATGAAAAATTATAAAAAGTTAATTTTCTTAAGTTCCTTGTTGCTCACTATTTTATTTGTAACAAGTGTATCCGCAAAGGAAAGTAAAATAGTACTCCTTGATCCTGGCCATGGTGGAAAAGATGGAGGAGCAGTTATCAGTGATGGCACCATAGAAAAAGATATAAATTTACAGATATGCTTAAAACTTAGAGATGAACTTAAAAAGCTTGGGTTTACTGTATTGATGACTAGGGAAAAAGATGAAGGCTTAGGTAAAGCAATAAGTGGAAAATGGACTAAAAGAGGTGATTTAAACTATCGGTGTGATTTGAAAAAAACTAGTAATTGCGATCTTTTTATCAGTATTCACCAGAATACCTACCCAGAAGAGTATTGTAGAGGAACTCAAATATGGTATGCAGATAATATTAAGAGTGAAGAATTGGCTAATATGATTCAAAGGGAAGTTAAAGAGAAACTTGATGCTACAAATAGAAGAGTTTCAAAAGCAGCTAAGGATGATTACAAGGTTTTAAGATGTGAGGATATACCATCAATATTAATTGAAGGTGGATTTTTAACAAATACTGAGGAAAGAATTAAATTAAAGGATAGTAAATATCAACAGGCATTTGCTAAGTTAATTGCAGATGACGTAAATATTTTTTTTAATACAATTGGAAAAGAATAAATAGAATAAGAAGCAATATTATTGCTTCTTATTCTATTTATTCTCCCCATATTATTTACATTTTATATATTTAAGTTATAATAAATATAATCAAAGAATGGGGTGAAGTTATGCGAGAAATTAAAGTGGAGATAATAACTGATGCTGTAAAGGATCTGTGTATATCAGCAAATTATTTTTTACCAAAGGATATTGAGGAGGCTATAAAAAAAGCCTCTAGTGAAGAAACCTATGAGCTAGGTGCGGATATTCTCCAAAAAATACTTCAAAATGTTCAAATTGCTAGAGATGAAAGTATGCCTATCTGTCAGGATACAGGGATGGCTTGTATATTCGTAGAAATTGGACAAGATGTTCACATAATAGGAGGAAGCCTCAAGGATGCAATTAATCAGGGGGTTAGAGAGGGTTACCAGGAAGGCTATTTACGGAAATCAGTGGTAGCAGATCCATTAAATAGAATAAATACTGGAGATAATACTCCAGCTTTAATATATTATGATATATTACCAGGAGATGCCTTTAAAGTAACGGTTGCTCCAAAGGGCTTTGGCTCAGAGAATATGAGCGCGCTAAAGATGTTAAAGCCTTCAGATGGAATAGAAGGGGTTAAAAGCTTTGTTTTAGAGACTATAAAGCAGGCAGGACCTAATCCTTGTCCTCCTATTGTGGTAGGAGTGGGGATTGGCGGTACATTTGATAAAGCTGCTTATTTGGCTAAATTAGCATTAGTTAGAGACATCGATAAACCGAATATAAATTCTTTTTATTCTAAATTTGAAAAAGAGTTACTGGAAGAAATAAATAAGCTAGGAATAGGGCCTCAGGGATTTGGAGGCAAAACAACAGCTCTTGCAGTAAATATAGAGGTTTTTCCGACTCATATAGCCGGATTACCAGTTGCAGTAAATATTAATTGTCATGTGACTAGGCATATGTCCAGAAATCTTTAGAAAGGAGAAAAATATGGAAATAAAAATAATTACTCCTCTAATAATGGAACAAGTTATGAATTTGAAGGCAGGAGATAGAGTTCTAATAACTGGCTATATTTATACTGCTAGAGATGCTGCCCACAAAAGATTAATTGAATTAGTAAATAAGGGCGAAAAGTTACCCTTTGACATAGTAAATTCAATTATTTACTATGTAGGTCCAACTCCTGCTAAAGAGGGAAGACCTATAGGCTCTGCGGGTCCTACTACAAGCTACAGGGTAGATTCTTATACTCCAGATTTGCTAAGACTAGGGCTCAAGGGCATGATAGGTAAAGGGGATAGGGGGGAAGAAGTAGTAAAAGCTATGAAAGAATATAAAGCAGTATATTTTGGCGCAATTGGAGGAGCTGGAGCACTTATCAGCAAGTCAGTAGAAAGCTCTGAAATAATTGCTTACGAGGATTTAGATTCTGAAGCTATAAGAAAGCTAAAAGTTGTAGATTTCCCTGCAATAGTTGTTATTGATAAGGATGGTAATAATTTGTATAAAATAGGACAAAGTAGATTTTTAAATGATATGAAGGCTATATAGTGAGAATTGGTGAAAAATGTGGTAAAATAGCATATATAGCTTTAAATAATTTGTGAAGGGAGCAGGAAGGGAAACCTTCTTAGATTAAATAGATGTATGAATTAGAGAAAACTGTTACATTAGTAGAGGATAAACTAAATTGCATACGTATTCTTATCAGAAGATATAATTTACCTGGACTTATAGTTAAAGTAAATGATTATGGAGTTAAAAACAATAATACAATGTCAGATAATATTATAATGAATATTAATAAAATTTTATTATCTGTTTTTAATTATAAGATATATTTAAAACTACTTAAATTTACGTCAGATGGTCCAATATTAATAATGTTATTAGAAGAAGATCCTGAGGTAATAAAGAAAATATGCATAGATATTGAGGGAAAGCATCTCCTAGGTGAATTTATTGATATTGAAGTATATGATGTTTATCTAAAAGCACTTAAAAGATCAGATTTTGGGATTGATAGAAGAGGTTGCCTAATCTGTGCTAGTCACGAACATACTTGCCTTGAAGCAGGTAAACATAGCAGAATTGAAATAAATCAGTATATAAGATCTAAATATGAAACCTTTATAAAAAGTAGTTATGTCATAAATCAATAGGATTATGGAGAGAATTATGTTAAATAAAATATCATTAAGAATAAAGATTTTAGTAGCTATATTTTTATGTATAATAGTTATTTGTATAGCGACAAAAGAGGCAATAAATAATAGAGATAACACAACACTTAAAGCTACAACACCTGAAACTATTAAAAATACAAGTATTAAGGAGGAACCACAGAATACAAATAGTGATTCTGAGGCAACCTATAATATAAAAAAAGCTCAGGATTTAAAAGAGAAGATGGATGAAGCTCAAGCACAATTCTATGGTGGTAATTACGATAATGCTATTAAACTCTCAGATGAGGTCCTAGTACAGGATCAAGGATATTATCAGGCTTATTGCATAAAAGGTATTGGGTTAATATATAATAAAAAATATCAAGAGGGTATGGATAACTTAAACAAAGGCCTTGATATAAAACCTGATTATGGGTATGGAATATATTTGCTTGGTCTGGCTTTTGATGAGTATGGAGATTATGCTAAGGCTATAGTTTATTATAAAAAATCCTTGACTGATGAGGAATATATTTGGAGCTATTATAATATAGGTAGAATTTATGCCAGAGAGGCGATGCCTACTGATGCGCTCTATTATTTAAATAAAGCTCTGATTTTAGATAAGGATAATGTTATAAAGAAGACAGTTAATGAAGATACTATAGATTTTCAAAAGATTAGTGGGAATAAGGAATATTCAGATTTTATCAAATAGGCAATATGTAAGATTTTAATTTTAAGAGGTGTATTATGGTTATTACGGTTACTTTAAATCCGGCTATGGATAAGACTGTTTATACTGATGACTTCCATATAGGAAGAGTTAACAGGATCAGAAGTGAAAGATATGATATTGGTGGTAAGGGTATTAATGTATCAAAAACCCTTAAAAATATGGGAGTTCAATCGACTTGCACAGGTTTCTTAGGTGGAAGACGAGAAAATACCTTTATATCAGAGTTGGCAACTAGGGATATAAAAGCTGATTTTATACACATAAGTGGAGCTACTAGAACTAATACAAAAATAATAGATTTGATTAATACAACCTCCTCAGATTTAAATGAAGCAGGCCCAACAGTTAATTCATGGGAACTTGAATGGTATATGGATCATTTTGATAAAATATGTCATAACAAAGATATAGTTGTATTTTCAGGTGGTACACCTGAGGGAGTGCCAGTTGATATATATTATCAATTAATTATTAAAGCAAAAAAGCTAGGTGCTTTCACTGTCCTAGATACAGAAGGAGATTTATTAGCAGAAGGAATTAAAGCAAAACCGGATATGATAAAACCTAATCAATTTGAGTTTAGTAAGCTTGTAGGTAAGGATTTTAACAATATAGATAGCATTGCCCAGGCAGGATATGATTTAAGTTGCAGTGGTATAAGCAAAATTATGATTTCCCTTGGAGAAAAAGGGGCTATATTTGTTTTTGATGGTAAGGTTTACTACTCAGAGGCAATAAAGGTACCAGTTAAGAGCCCAGTAGGAGCTGGTGATGCTATGGTTGCTGGGGGAATATATTCCTACATCAATGGGTATACGGATAAGGAGTTTATTGACTTTTCAATGGCAAGCGCAGCTGCAGCAGTTGCATCTGAAGGTAATGAGGCAAGTATTAGTGATATAAAGGAACTATTAAATAAGACGAAGATAAATGTCATGGAGGGCTTTGTAGATGGATGTAGCCGTGACTGATTTGTTTTCTCCTAATAGGGTTATTTTTGAACTTTCAGCTAGGACAAAAAAGGGAGTTATCTCGGAGCTTGTGGATGAATTAGAAAAGGATGGGATTCTTACAGAAAAAGCGAAATTCCTAGAGGAAGTTTACAAGCGAGAAGAAGAAAGCTCTACTGGGATAGGGCTTCAAATAGCCATTCCACATGGAAAGAGTGATGCTGTATTAAAGGCATCACTTGTTTTTGGAAAGAGCAGTACAGGGATAGAATTTGATTCCTTAGACAAGGAAAAAGTAAAATTATTTTTTTTGATTGCAGTACCAGAAAATTCAGATGAGATACATCTACATGCTATTGCTTCCATATGCAGGTTATTAATGTATGTAGATATCAGAGAAAAACTAAAAAAAGTGAATAGGTATGAGGATCTTATAGAGATCTTTAATCTAAAGCAGGGTGATATAATATGAAACTATTAGCTATAACCTCTTGTCCAGCAGGTATTGCTCATACCTATATTGCTGCAGAGGCCCTAGCTATGGAAGCTAAGTCACAAGGTATAGAGATAAAAATTGAGACAAGAGGGCTTGTTGGTGTTGAAAATCCTATATCTAAGAAGGATATTGATGAGGCGGACCTGCTTATAATTGCCTCAGATACATCTGATTGCAACTTAGCATTAGATAGATTTAAGAGTATTCCAATATTAAAAATACCTATAAGTGAAGCAATAAAATCTACAAAGCTAGTTCTTACTAAGGCTATTATTATAGCTAATGGTAAGGAGAGAAATAAGGAAGTAGAAATCAAAGAATCATATATTAAAATTATGTTAAAAAGAGAAAAGTGGATAAAAAAAGTATATAAAGAAGTTATGACTGGAATTTCATATGCTTTACCTTTAATTATGCTTCAAGCTATATTATTCTGTTTAGCCGCTGCCTTTAAAGGTAGTAATATAAGCATAATGTCTGAAAGCTCTAAATTATTTTTTAAATTGTGGTATAATCTAGGAACTAATACTATGATTTATTCTCTTATTTCTGGATTTATAGCTTATGGGGTTGTAAATAAGCCAGGTTTGGTACCAGGTATTATAATAGGACTCATAGTAGGCTATCTAGGGCTAGGTTTTATTAGTTGTATTTTAGCTGGACTTATAGTTGGTTATATAATGTTATTTTTCGATAAATTAATATTAGTTCCTAAGCTTTTTGGTAGTATAAAAAATGTTTTTATTTTACCTACTATTACTATAATCTTAAGCATGTTTTTAGTTGTATTTATTTTAAAGTATCCTTTAAGGTTGATAGATGATGGGTATTTATATTTATTTAGTGATATAAAGGGTCCCTTAGGAATTATAGTGGGAACATTTTTGGGCATTATGATAGCTTGGGATTTAGGTGGGCCAGTAAATAAAATAGCATATTTATTAGCTATAGGTAGCATAAGCTCTGGTAAGCTATCAACTACAATGGCTGCAGTTATGGTTGCTGGTATGGTTCCACCTCTCGGAATAGTCCTTGCCCGGATTTGCCCAGCAAATAAAATTAGAAAATTTACTAAAAAACAGTATTTAAAAGGATTTATTTCCGGACTGATTTTTATAACTGAAGGAGCAATCCCATTTATTGACAATGAAACTAAAAATACCAAACTCGCATTTTGCATAGGTTCTGGAATCACCGCTGCTTTTTCGGTTTTATTGGGACTTTCTTTCCAGCTACCTCAGGGAGGTATATTAATACTAATTGTGCCAGAAACTATAAATAACTTATTTGATTTTCTAATTGTATTAATTGTTGGAATGTTAATAACCACATTTTTGATTTATATATTTGATAAAAAAATTCTTTCAAAGGATGGTAGATAAATGAAAAAAGGATTAGCTGCATCCATAGGCTATGCTATTGGTAGGGTTGTCCAAAAGACAAATTCTGACTTTTCCCTTGACTATAAGAATATAGAAGACTGGGAAGCTGAGTTAGTAAGGTTTAATGCTGCTCTTGTAATATCTAAAGAACAAATCAACGATATAATTAAAATTGGTATGGATAGGTTTACAAGAGAAGCTTCTTTATTTGAAAGTCATATTTTGCTTCTTGAGGATGTAGAGTTTGTTGGAGCAATTATAAAAAAAATAAAGACTGAAATGATAAATAGTGAAAAGGCCATATTCGAAGTGGTTAATCAGTTCAGGGTTATTTTTAATGAAATTAATGATGAATACATGAAGGAGAGATTTGCAGATGTCTTAGACGTAGCTAATAGATTAAGAGATAATCTAGTGGGTAAAGGCATTAGTGATACTTTTTTTTATGAAGATACAGTTCTTGTAGCTTCTGATATGACTCCATCAGAAACTGCTATGATAGACAAGGATAAGGTAATAGCCTTTGTAACGGATATGGGAGCTGTAGCATCCCATAGTTCAATTATAGCAAGAACTCTAGAGATACCTGCAGTAGTTGGACTTAAAGATATAACTAGAAAAGTTAAAAATGGGGATTATATTATTGTGGATGGATTTTTAGGAACTGTAATTATAAATCCTTCAGAGGAAGATATTCTTATATATAAGGAGAAGAAAGCTAGCTATGAAAAGGAAAGTAAGGAACTGAAGAAATTAATAAAGGTTAAAACTATAACTAAAATGGGGAAACATATAGAAGTAGCTGGCAATATAGGAAATCCACTGGAGGTTAAGAAGGTTATTGAAAATGGAGGTGAAGGTATAGGCCTTTTTAGAACTGAATTTATCTATATGAATAGAGACAGTTTCCCAAGTGAAGAAGAACAATTTGAAGCATATAAATATCCTGCAATTGAGATGAAAGGGAAACCTGTTATAATAAGAACCTTGGATATAGGCGGGGATAAAAAATTGGATTATTTTAAAACTCCCCAGGAAGATAATCCTGTTTTAGGCCTTCGAGGAATAAGGTTATGCCTACTTCATAAAGATATATTTAAGGTTCAGTTAAGAGCCTTACTCAGAGCTTCTGTTTATGGTAATATTAAAATTATGTTTCCAATGGTAGCAGTTCTTGATGAGTATTTATCTTGCAAGAAGCTTTTAAAGGAATGCATGGGAGAGCTTATAAAGGAAGGCAAAGATTTTAATGAGAATATACAAACAGGTATCATGGTAGAGATTCCCGCAGCGGCTCTGAATGCAGATGATCTGGCAAAGCACGTAGACTTTTTTAGTATAGGTACGAATGATCTTATACAATACACTCTAGCAGCAGACCGAATGAATGAAAAGATTTCTTATTTATACGATGGAAAAAACCCAGCAGTAATTAGACTTATTAAGATGACAATTCAGGCAGCTCATAAGGAAGGGAAATATTGTGGACTGTGCGGTGAGATAGGATCTGACGTGGATATTATTCCTACGCTCATTAAAATGGGACTAGATGAGTTTTCGGTTATTCCTTCTGCTATTTTGAAAACTAAAAAAGTTATTTTAGAGTATTGATGTCTTAAAAAAATATAGATAAATCGAATAAAATGATATATAATATTTTCATTATTAAATAGTAATTATTACTGATAAAACAAGGAGGTTAATTATGATGAAAGAAGTAAATGATAGCACTTTTTACAATGAGGTTTCAGTAGCAGAAACTCCTGTGGTAGTTGATTTTTGGGCACCTTGGTGTGGTCCTTGCAAAATGGTATCACCAGTTCTGGAAAGCCTTGAGAAAGATTATGGTAGTAAGGTGAAATTTGTAAAGATTAATGTTGATGAAAGTACAGTTATTTCCCAAAGGTATAAGATTTCTAGTATACCTACAATAATGATTTTTGACAAAGGTATAACAACAGAAACTCTAGTTGGTTTCAGGCCAAGACAGGCTTTTGAGGATGCAATAAAAAAATATATTTAGAGATTAATGAGGTGTCTTTTGGAAAACAGATATGACATTGTAATAATAGGTACGGGGCCAGCAGGTATATCTGCAGCTATAAATGCAAGAATACGTAATAAAAGTATTATTATTTTTGGTAGTAAGGAGCTTACAAATAAGTTAATTAAAGCACCCAAAATAGATAATTTCTTAGGCTTTTATAATATTTCAGGTTTTCAGCTTAAAGAAAACTTTCAAAAACATATAGATTCCATGGGAATAGTGATAAATGAAGAAAAGGTTAAGGCTGTTTATGCTATGGGTGATTATTTTTCTATATTAGCTAATGATAATGTTTATGAAGCAGCTTCTGTCATAATAGCAACCGGTTTAGAATTCACTAAATCCTTAAAGGGTGAGATGGAGTACCTCGGAAGGGGAGTTGGATACTGTGCCACCTGCGATGCACCACTTTACAGGGGTAAAGATGTTGTTATTGTTGGATATAATGAAGAAGCAGAAGAAGAAGCAAATTTTGTATCTGAAATGTCAAAACATCTTTATTATGTGCCTATGAAGGGGTTAAAGGGTAAGTTAAGAGAAAATATAGAAGTAATTGAAGATATCCCTTTAGAGATAGTTGGAGATGACAAGGTTAAGGCATTAAAACTAAAGGGCAAAGAGATTTCAGTAGATGGAATATTTATATTAAAAGATAGTATGCCACCAGCTCAACTTGTACCTGGGATTGAAATTGTGGAGGGGCATATACAAGTTAATAGAAATATGGCAACAAATATTGAAGGTTGTTTTGCAGCAGGGGATTGCACAGGAAGACCATATCAATATATGAAGGCAGCAGGAGAAGGTCAAGTTGCAGCATTAAGCGCAGTTTCTTATCTAGATAAAAGATAGAAAAATAGAAGCAATAATCTTGCTTCTATAAGGAAAGGGACATAACCAAAAGGTGATGTCCCAATTTTTTATTGTGCCTATTTTATTAAATATGTTTATACTTTAAAAAATACATGGTTTCCTATAGCTTTAACATCCTGCTTCTTAGTACTTAGCATCCATATAGAGGTAGCTGTTTTGGGATTATAGAAAAATACAGCTTTATAGGTTGGGTCTTCTCCTCTTAATGCTTCAAGCACCGCTAAATAACTACTTTCATTGGGTACAGTATTTACTTTGCCATTTATTACGCAGGAAAAAGCATCCTTTTGAAGAATTACCCCGCTAACACTCTTAGGAAAGCCAGGGGCTCTTACTCTATTTAGAATTACAGATGCTACCGCAACTTTTCCTTCATAAGGCTCGCCGCCACTCTCAGCAAACACAGTCTGAGACATCAGATAGATATCTGCCTCAGTAACATATATATCAGGTTTTTGCGTAGTTGATACGATTTTACTAGGTTCTAAGGTCTGAGTCGTAAAACCCATAGCTTTAAAAGTAAATGTATCTTCTTTAGCAGATACATTTAAGACAAAAATAAAGCAAAATAAAATTGTGAATAATGATAATTTTAATAATCTCTTCATGAGATCCTCCTTTTGCCGACGGGGTTAGCTGACGGGTTCGGTAAAGGCACAACCTATATAGTTACCTATAGTTATAGGTAACTATAATTCACCCCTAAAAAATGGTTTCCCCGTGTTAAAAACTTTGGCTTTTATTATTGTTTCCTAGAATTTATAAAAAATGCGCATAACTAATAATTAGTTACGCGCATTTTTTATATTGTATTTTATTTATATGTTGAGATTTTAAAGTCTTGAAATTTTTGGCCAAAATCTGTAGCGTCCTTATCAATATCCTTTAATTTTGAATTAGCGTCCTTATAAAGAGAATCTATAATATCCTGAGTTATGGGACCCCCTGCTGCTTGAGCTTCCTCCGTTGTAATTGCAAATTGCATATCTTGAAGGAATGTAGAATAATCTGTAAGTAGAGTTCCTAAAGCCTGATAGTTACTTTTATAGTTAGTAGGAAGATTTTTAATATCTGTAAAAGCTTGTTGTATACCTTGGAAGGTCTGCATATCAGCTGATAATTTGTTTAATACATCCTCGTAGGTACCATTATTTTGTCTTACTTTTGAAAGCAGTGTAAAATAATCTGTTTTAGCCTTTAGATATCTTGAGTTAATATCATCTATGCTATTTATGTAAGTTTCATTTTGACTTTTAGCCACACCATCGCTTTTTTGTTGTTTAGAGTAATCATAGAGATAGGATATTGCAGCAGATATAAAGGCATAGGCGCCATTATCCTTGCTTGAAAAGGCTACAGTCTTATCTTTTATTATACCTTCAGAATAGAAATCTAAACAGTTACTTTCATCCTTTTGAATTTTTGACAAAGCGTCTGTAGCATTACTGGTAGCTGGATCGCTTAAAAATGCGATTATCTCTCTATAAGCATCTATATTTGAAGATATACCTGCTTCCAATTTAACATTGATAGAGGTATATTTTCCTGCAGCAGTAAGCTCACTTATTTTTGTAGCAGCTTTTGTAAGTTTGTTCATTGTATCTGGTAAATCTTTTATAATTTTAGCTGTATCTAGCTTTCCACTTTTTAAAAGTGTAGATGTTGTATCATTGACTTTGTTTATTTCAGTTATACCACTTAGGGCACCTTTTTCATAAGAAGAATAAGTGTTTGCTACTATAAAATTAAATGCCCCATAAAATACTCCAGCTGTGATACATAGAAAAAATAATATAAACATAAATATTACGGTAATCTTTTTATATATATTAGTTTCTTTTACCTTATCTTTCAACTATTTCACCTCACAAATTTTGGTACAAGCTAATTATACCTTCCAATATGGCAAAAATAAAGAAAAAAATAATAAATCTACTTTAGTTATTGATAATAAGATTTTTTTATATTTTGCTTTTACTTAGCATAGGGTAATAGTGTATAATATAAATAGTATTAAAAGTGGGGTGGCTTTATGTTTTCTGATTTATTAGGTTATGTTACAAATTCCATAAAAGTCATTAGCCCTTTTTCTATACTTGACATTTTAGTCGTTACTTATATTTTTTATAAGAGCTATATGTTGATAAAGGAAACTAGAGCAGAACAGCTTTTAAAGGGCATAATATTGATAGGGTTAATTATACCTATTAGTAATTTCCTGCATCTTGATATGTTGATGTGGTTATTAAATAAGACAATAACCATTGGAGTTCTGTCTATAGTTATTATATTTCAACCAGAAATAAGAAAGGCTTTAGAGAGAATTGGAAGAAATGCTTTTAATGAACGGCATATATTTGATAATGATGTAATGGTGGAAAAACTGGTATCAGAGATATGTACAGCTGCAGAAATTTTATCTGAGGAAAGAACTGGAGCTTTAATTGTAGTTGAGCAAAATACTGGACTTGCGGATATAGTTGATACAGGTATTAAACTTGATGCGTTAGTTTCCTCTGCATTATTAAGAAATATATTTGTTGTAAATACTCCACTACATGATGGAGCTACTATTATAAGAGATGATAGGATTATTGCCTCAGGGTGTTTTTTACCCTTGACGGAGGAAAGTAATATTAACAGCAGTTTAGGAACAAGGCATAGGGCTGCAATTGGATTATCAGAAATATCTGATGCTATAATTGTTATAGTTTCTGAGGAAACAGGAATCATGTCCCTAGCTGTTAATGGTAGGATAACAAGAAATTATGATAGGGATAGATTAAAGGATATAATGATTAGGATAATTAAGAATAGAAATAAGAAAAGGCTTACATTCGGAGAGAAGGTGAAGGGATGGTTAAAAATCTTCAAAAGCACTGGTTAATAAAACTATGTTGTTTTTTTTGTGCAATTCTATTATGGTTTTATGTAAACAGCACTGTGAGACCAATGAAGACTCATATTATAACAGGCATACCTGTAAAGATATTGAATATTACTTCATTAACACAAGCTAAACTAGTGTTTTTGCCAGGGCAGACACTTACTGTAGATGTAACCATTAGAGGAACTGAAGCGGACTTATTAACTATAGATAAAGGGGATTTTGTTGCAACTGCAGATTTAAGTAAATATGTGTTTAGAAAAGGACAGGTTCCAATTCCAGTAGAAATAACAAAGCAACCTAATAATGTTAGTATATTAAATAATTTAACTTTAACTGTGAATGGTAAGTTTGATGAACTTGTGCAAAAGACCTTTCATATAGTACCAAGGACAACTTCTAAGGTTAATGGAGGTTATATTGCTCAGAACGCGGTATGTAAGCCGGCAGAGGTAATAGTTAGCGGAGCGGCTCAATATATAGAAGGAATAAGCAATGTAGTGGCAAACTATGATGCTAAGAACGCAATTATAGACGTGAATACAGTTTCTACACTTCAGGCCCTAAATTCAGCAGATGTTCCTTATAAGGACACAGAAGTAACCATTGAGCCAACCACTGCTGAAGTTATGGTGCCCGTAAAGAAAATTAAAACAGTAAATGTGAATATAAAAACTAAGGGAAGCATTGGTAAGGATATGGTTCTTAAATCCCTGCTTCCAACAAATGATAAGGTTGATATAGCAGGTAGCACAGATGCACTTAACTCTATAACTGGCCTTGATACCGAGCCTATAGATTTAAGTGCCATCACTAATGGAAAAGCTGTTAATGCTAAACTAATATTGCCAAATGGAATTACTATAGTAAGCGGTGATGGGACAGTAACGGTAAATGCAGTAGTAAGTAAAATAATTCAAAAGAATTTAAATTTAAGTATTGCTTTATTGAATTTATCGACTGGGCTAACAGCAACATTTGATCCACCAGGGAGTACCCCACCAAAAGAAATTATGGTTGTAACAGGGGATGCTAATATTATTAATGGCTTAAAAGATGGAGATATAAGCTGCTATGTTGATTTAACTAATTTAGTTGCTACACCTACCCCAATAGAATTGCCAGTTAAATTTACATTACCAGATGGGGTTTCAACTTTCTCTATAAGCATTACTACGGTGAAAGTAAATATAGTCACAACTGTAACTGGTTGATGTAATAGTCTTAAAATGGAGGGCTTTTTATGCCTATAATAATATATAATGTAATGATGGATTTAGATGCGGATTTAGACAACATAACAAGAAGCTGCGGGAAAAAGCTTGGAATTCCAAAGGATGAAATACAAAATCTGAGAATTGTTAGAGAGTCTATTGACGCAAGAAAGAAAGATGATATTAGGCTTAATTATGTTATATCTTTATCATGCTTAAATGAAGAAAAAATTGTAAAGAAATTAAATGATGGGGATGTAAGATTTGAAGGCCATAAGTTTAATGAAAAGCTAAAAATTGGCTCTTTGAAATTGCTACAGTCACCCTTGATTGTAGGCTCAGGACCGGCAGGCTTATTTGCCGGTTTTCTTTTATCTAAAATGGGATATAAGCCAATAATAATAGATAGAGGAGAAAATTTAGAAGACAGAACAAATAGAGTAAGACATTTTTGGGAAACTGGAGACCTAAATTTGGAATCAAACGTTCAATTTGGAGAAGGGGGAGCAGGTACCTTTTCAGATGGGAAATTAAATACAAGAATTAAAGATTATAGATGCGATTATATACTTGAAACATTAGTAAAAGCAGGAGCTCCTGAAGAAATAATGTATATGGGAAAACCCCATGTTGGTACGGATATGCTGAAAAAGGTTCTATATAATATGAGAAAACAAATTGAAGCTACAGGGGGCAAGTTTCTCTTTAACAGTAAATTTGAAGGGATAATCAGTACAAATGGTACCCTTAAAGCTGCAATAGTTAACAAGGAAGTCATTCCTTGTGAGGTTTTAGTATTAGCCATTGGACATAGTTCTAGAGATACCTATTATAAGCTATTTGAAAATGGACTTGAGCTAGAAGCAAAGCCTATGGCAATCGGACTAAGGATCGAGCATCTTCAAGGTTGCATCAATGAAAGTCAATATGGGAAATATGCAGATCACCCTAGACTTAAGGCAGCAGACTATAGATTAACTCATAAAAGTAAAAACGGAAGGGGAGTTTATTCCTTTTGTATGTGCCCAGGGGGAGTGGTAGTTGGAGCTGCCACTGAGGAGGAAAGGCTTGTAACGAATGGAATGAGTTATAATATAAGGGATAAGGAAAATGCAAATTCAGCCATAGTGGTATCTGTAAATCCAGAGGATTATAATGAATTCTCAAAAGCTAATAACCCACTTAAAGGTATAGAATTTCAAAGACATTATGAAAGTTTAGCCTTTTCCTTAGGAGGCGGGGGATATATAGCTCCAGTTCAGCTTGCAAAGGATTTTATTAATGATGTCCAAACTTCTCACCTAGGACAAGTTACACCTAGCTATGAACCCGGATATGAATTTAAAATGCTTAAGGAATGCTTGCCTTCATATGTTACAGAGTCTTTAAAGGACGGTCTGATTTCCTTTGATAGAAAAATAACAGGCTTTGCTGGAGATGCAGTGCTTACTGGTATAGAAACCAGGACTTCAGCCCCGGTTCGTATTATTCGGGATGCAACCTATCAAGCTACAAAGGTTAAGGGAGTCTACCCAGCTGGAGAAGGAGCGGGGTATGCAGGTGGGATTATGTCTTCCGCAGTTGATGGGATGCGTATCGGTGAAGAAATAATAAAGAAATATGCTCCTATATTATAATATATTTTTTAAGAAAACTTGTATTTTGTGTTGAAAGTTTGATAAAATAAAGATAGTTAATTTTATAACAATATAAAATATACTAATAATATTTAATATGAAGAGGTGCTCATAGGATGATTAAGAATTTTGACGAAATACTATTAAAAGTAAAAAGTCAGCCAATTAAGAAATTAGCTGTAGCTGTAGCTCAGGATGAACCTGTACTAGAGGCAGTTATGGCAGCAAAGAAAAATGGAATAGTGGAGGCTGTCCTTGTTGGGAATAGGGATGAGATCAAGGTTATTGCAGATAAAATAGGTATGAAGCTTGAGGAATACGAAATTATAGAAGAAAAGGATTCTAAGAAAGCTGCTTTAAAGGCGGTGGAGTTAGTATCTAAAGGGAAAGCAGATATGGTTATGAAGGGCTTATTGGATACTGCAACCTTCTTAAGATGTGTACTAAATAAGGAAGTAGGACTTAGAACAGGAAAGCTTATGTCCCATGTTGCTGTATTTGAGATTCCTGGTATTGATAGACTTATTTTAATGACGGATGCAGCTTTTAATATGTACCCAGATTTGAAGGCGAAGGTGGATATTTTAAATAATGCTGTTACAGTTGCAAAAGCCATAGGTATTGAAATGCCAAAGGTGGCACCTATCTGTGCAGTTGAGGTTATTAATACTGATATGCCGGCAACTATTGATGCTGCGATGCTATCGAAAATGGCTGAGAGGGGCCAGATAAAGGGTTGTATAGTTGATGGTCCTTTAGCTTTTGACAATGCTATTTCGGAGGAAGCGGCTAAGCATAAGAACATAACGGGTCCTGTAGCAGGCAGAGCAGATATTATGCTTCTTCCCAATATAGATGCGGCAAATGTTATGTACAAGACCCTTACTTGTACAACTAAATCCAGAAACGGTGGAATACTTGTGGGTACTTCTGCACCTGTTATTTTAACTTCTAGATCAGATTCCCATGATACAAAAATGTATTCTATTGCTTTAGCAGCTTTAGTGGCAGGAAAACTTTAGGAATTAGGAAAGGAGTCATTTAAATGTCATATAAAATATTAGTTATAAATCCAGGTTCAACTTCAACTAAGATTGGAGTTTTTGAAGATGAAAAATTACTTTTTGAGGAAACACTTCGACATTCCTCACAAGAAATAGAAAAATACGCATCTATTTTCGAACAGTTCGAATTTAGAAAGGAAGTTATATTAAACATACTTAAGGAAAAGGCTTTTGATATAACTACTCTTTCTGCTATAGTAGGTCGAGGTGGATTATTAAAGCCTATAGAAGGAGGAACTTACCTGGTAAATGATGAGATGCTAAAAGATCTTAAAAGAGGAGTTCAAGGACAACATGCTTCTAATTTAGGAGGCATCATTGCAAATGAAATAGCTAAGGGCTTAAATATACCTTCCTTTATTGTTGATCCAGTAGTTGTAGATGAGATGGAACCAGTTGCTAGAATTTCAGGAATGCCAGAGATCCAAAGAATATGTATTTTTCATGCTTTGAATCAAAAGGCTGTTGCAAAACGCTATGCCAAGGAACAAAATAAAGCCTACTCAGAACTTAATTTAATTGTTGCCCATTTGGGTGGTGGATCTTCCGTTGGAGCTCATACTAAGGGAAGAATAGTAGATGTTAACAATTGTCTTGATGGGGAAGGCCCATTTTCGCCAGAAAGAAGTGGTGGGGTTCCTGTTGGTGATTTAGTTAAGATGTGTTTTAGTGGAAAATATACCATGGATGAGATTAAAAAGAAGATAACCGGTAAAGGTGGAATGGTGGCTTACCTCAACACTAATGATTTTAGAGATGTGGTAAAGGCAATAGACGCTGGGGATGAAAAAGCTAAATTAATATATGATGCTTTCATATATCAAATCGCTAAGGAAATAGGAATGTGTGCTACAGTATTATTTGGCAAGGTGGATGCAATAATACTTACTGGTGGTATTGCCTATAATAAGGTTGTAACAGAGCATATAAAAGAAAGAGTTGGCTTTATAGCACCAGTCCTAGTTTACCCAGGTGAGGATGAACTATTAGCTTTAACTGAAGGCGGACTAAGAGTTCTTCGTGGAGAAGAAAAAGCTAAAGAATATAAATAAGGAAATAACTTATAACTTATTCCCGAAATACAGCTAATTTATTTCAGGGACACACCTGCTGCCCGAAAAACATATTCTTTAACGCTACTTTCTACATAACGAAAAAACCTTCATTTTCGATCTAGAAGCAGCAGGTATGTCCCTGTTCATATTAGATCGGTCAATAAATTTTGTTTAAACCTTGTTCATCTCTAAAATCTCTTTTAAACTCTTGATCACATAATGAATGTCCTCTTCGCTTACCCAGTAGTTGGTGACAAAACGAATTTCCCCGCCATCTTCACCATTTATTTTTATTCCCTTTGAGAGAAATTCCTTAACTAATTTATCGCTAGAGAAGCCGGTTTCCTTCATATCGAAATACACCATGTTTATATGTATATCTTCAAGGCGAACCTTTATTCCCTCTATTTTAGATAACTCATAAGCTACAAGTAAAGCATTTTTATGATCTATATCAAGTCGACCTCTCATCTTTTTAAGAGCAACAAGGCCTGCTGCGGCTAAGAAACCTGACTGCCTAAGCCCTCCACCCATCAGCTTACGGCCTTTCCTAGCTCTGGCAATAAAGCTCTTACTACCTGCAACCATGGAGCCCACAGGAGCACAAAGACCCTTAGATAGGCAAAACATAACCGAATCACAATACTGGGTTATCTCCTTAGGATCCACATTAAGATAAGAAGCAGCATTGAAAAGTCTTGCCCCGTCAAGATGAACTGGAATCCATCTAGATTTAGCTAAAGTGTGTATTTCCTTCATGGTTCTAAGGGAGATGGTTCTACCGTTAGAAAGAGCATTTTCAACACTTATAAGACCGGTGGATGGAAAGTGAATATCATTATCTCTGATTTTCGCTTCAACTTGTTCAGCACTAAACTCCCCTTTAAAGCCAGTGATAGTCCTAAGCTGAACACCAGCAATAACCGATGATGCGCCTACCTCGTGCATAACTATGTGGCAGTCGTCTCCTAAAATAACCTCATCTCCTCGTCTACAATGAGTCATAAGGGACAGCTGATTTCCAAAGGTACCGCTGGGAACAAAAAGGGCAGCTT
Organism: Clostridiaceae bacterium; assembly: GCA_036507955.1. Taxonomy (GTDB): domain Bacteria; phylum Bacillota; class Clostridia; order Clostridiales; family Clostridiaceae; genus DATCIH01. The sequence goes on from DATCIH010000181.1 coordinate 38,834, forward strand.
CTTTTCCTACCAAATCTGCGGCATAGGTTTCAAGCTCTATCATTGTAGGGTCATCTAAATAGACGTCATCTCCAACCTCAGCCTTATACATGGCTATTCGCATTTCTTCAGTTGGCGCTGTAACGGTGTCACTTCTTAAATCGATATAGTTCAAATTGCTCACATCCTTATTTGTATTAAGATAACTTTAACTTAAAATATTTATATTGTCTAGTAAATAAATACTTTACAGCGTAACAGCGTTATGTTACACTGTATTCAAAGGAGATGATTCTATGGATGAAGAGCTTATATCAAAAAAAGATTTACTGGATTTAAAGAACATATCTTATGGTCAACTTTATAGGTGGAAGAGAAAATTACTTATTCCAGACGAATGGTTTATTAGGAAATCAACTTTTACAGGACAAGAAACTTTTTTCCCAAGAGATAAAATACTTCAAAGAATCGACAAGATCATAAATATGAAGGAGGATTTATCCTTAGATGATATCGCAGAAAAATTTTCTCCAGAGCTTATGAAGATACTATTAAGTGGTGAGGAGTTAATTAAAAATAACATTGTTTCTTCAATGGTCTTGGATATTTACGGAAGTACACATCAAGTTGATTTATTTTCCTTTGATAAGCTTTTGTATATTTATGTTTTAGAAAGATTTTTCCAATCTGGAATGGTAGGTTTAGAGGAAGGCAAAATAATACTTCAAAACTTAGAGGATGATTACAATAACTATAAGGATAAAAATTGCGATATGATATTTATCAGAAAGTTTGGTTTAGCGACTTGCTTTCTAACATCTTCAAGCGAACCTATATATTTAGAAAAATCAGCTAAACTTATAGGAAGGCAAAATATCAATATTTGTATAGAGGAATTAAAATTAAAGGTAAGTTTACTTAGCTAAACTTAATAATATATGGAGGTATAATTATGGATGAAGTTAGAAATGAATTAAAGATATCCGGTTCAGGCTCAGCAAATGGTGGGTTATATAGTGATGTTAAGATTAGTGGAAGTGGGACTATTAATGGTGATACGGATTGCTTATATTTTACAACCAGTGGGTCAAGTAAAGTAATTGGAAATATCAAGGCAAAAGAATTCAAAGTAAGTGGACACTCCAGCGTTGAAGGGGACCTTGCCTTTGACAATATGCAAATTAGCGGAGGTACAAATATAAGTGGTAAATTAAACGGTGGGAATATTAAGGTAAGTGGATCTACTACAATTGGAGGAAATGCAAATATTAACAGTGTAAAAGTATCAGGCTCTATAAACATAGGAGGCAACTTAAAGGGAGAAGAAGTAGATGTAAGTGGCTTTATTAATATAAAGGGGGATTGCGAGGTAGAAAGGTATATATCAAAGGGAGGCTTCCAGATAGGTGGACTTTTAAATGCTGGAGAAGTTGATATATTAGTAGGTGGCAACTGCAGGGCAAGGGAGATCGGCGGGGAAAGAATAACAGTTAAAGTTCATCCTGCAAGAAACCTTATAAATTCAATAATAAATAAATTTTTCACCAGTTTCGGGAAGTTATCTTGCGAGAGTATTGAGGGAGATAATATTTACTTAGAAAGTACCCAAGCTAAAATTGTAAGGGGTAAGAATATTACAATAGGTCAAGAATGTGAAATTGACATGGTTGAATATACTGGAGAATTGAAAATTGAAGGAAATGCAGTGATAAAAGAGAAGAAGAAAGTATAATTATAGAAGAAAATGTAGTATACAGAGCCCTTCACCATCTGACAGTTGAGATAGTATAATAAATAATATATAATGTTTAAGTGAGATATAATTAAATTGTTACAGAAAAATCGAAACGAGGTATATTATGAAAAGAATGTTCGGTACAGATGGTGTTAGAGGAATAGCAAACATGGAATTAACAGCAAAAATTGCCTTTGATTTAGGACGGGCAGGTGCATATATTCTATCTAAGGGTGCCCATAAGCCTAAAATTGTTGTAGGCTTAGATACAAGAATATCAGGTGATATGCTAGAGGCTGCTTTGGTTGCAGGAATACTTTCAGTAGGTGCTTCGGTTTTATGCTTAGGGGTGGTTCCAACACCTGCAGTTGCATATTTAACTAGGAAATATGAGGCAGACGCTGGTATAGTTATATCCGCATCTCATAATCCTGTAGAGGATAATGGAATAAAGTTTTTCAATAATAAGGGTTATAAGCTATCAGACTTGCTAGAAGATAAAATTGAAGCAGTTATTAAAAGTGATTTTAAGGGAGTTCCTTCACCAGTTGGTGAAGCTATAGGACGTAAACATATAGTGGATAGTGCTATAGAGGATTATGTGGAATATGCTAAAAGCTCTATTAAAGGAGATTTAACAGGCATTAGAGTCGCTCTTGACTGTGCTAATGGAGCCTCATATAAGGCAGCGGTTAATACTTTTAGACAGCTTGGAGCAGAAGTTATGGTAATTAACAATGATCCAGATGGAATAAATATAAATAAAAATTGCGGATCTACTCATCCTGAGGAATTAATGGATTATGTGGTAAGAAAAGGTGCAGATATTGGCCTTGCCTTTGATGGAGATGCGGATAGATGCTTAGCTGTTGATGAAAATGGGAAGCTTATAGATGGCGATTTCATAATGGCTATATGCGGTAAGTATTTAAAGGATAAGGGAAAGCTAAAAAATAATGTGATAGTTGTTACAGTTATGAGTAATCTAGGTCTTGAGTTAGCTTTAAAGGAACAAGGAATATCAACTGTAAAAACAGCAGTTGGAGATAGGTATGTACTTGAGGAAATGCTAAAGGATAATTACAATCTTGGAGGAGAACAATCTGGGCATGTTATATTTTTAGATCATAATACTACTGGAGATGGCCTTCTTACTGGCTTGATGTTGTCTACAATATTAAAGCAATCAGACAAGAAATTTTCAGAATTAGCATCAATAATGACTGAGTTGCCTCAGATATTAGTAAATGTTAGAGTGCCTCAAAATAAAAAGCATATACATGAGACAGATGAGGATATTATTAAGGAAATAAAAAATATTGAAAACATGCTTAATGGAACTGGTAGGGTTCTAATAAGAGAATCTGGTACAGAGCCATTAGTTCGAGTAATGCTAGAGGGAAAGGATCAAATTCAGCTGAATGAATTAGCTCATTCCTTATCAAAATTAATTGAAGAAAAGGCAAATATATAGATTGCGCCCCTGCTGGGCGCACAATGAAGACCCACTTCCTATTTCCAAGGAGGTGGGTCTTCAATATTAATTTAAATTATTCTTCTATAAGGATAGCTCTTGCAGGGCCAGCTTCCACATTCAATATTTTTATAGGAGGAGCTACTAGGAGATATTCTCCTTCTGGAACATCCTTTAATCTAAGGCCTTCCAGTATTGGGATACCAGAGCCTAATAATATTTTGTGTGTTTCATGACCAATTTGGCTTCTTTCAATGCCTAATGAGTCTATACCAACACCCTTTATTCCAATGTTTTTAAGATATTCAGCGCCACTCTTTTCTAAAAATACAAAATTAAGATTAAACTCCTCTGAAAGTGAGTTCTTTGTTTTAAATAATATAAAGTCATCCTTTAAAATATGTTTTACTAAAAGATCCTTGCCAGAAATTCTATCTTCAAGATAGGTAAGATCGATTACCTTACATTTAGTTATCAATTTTTCTATGGGTGTGAACTCTAAGGTATCACCATTCTCAATCATATGAAGAGGGGCATCCACATGAGTTCCTGTATGAAGATTAAAACTTAGATTGGTTTCATAGTGAGAACTCGTATTAAAATTATCAGCTACAGTAAATACAGGCTTTTTAGTTTCATTGTTGTTATAAACCTGCATATCAGGCTTTATTTCCATTGATATATCATAAATTTTCATATATTCCACCATCTCCTATTGTCTTTTTCTAATAGTTCATTGGATGCAGAAGGACCATTTGTGCCACTTTCATAATTAGGAAAGTCTACTGGATCACTTCTCCATATCTCCATTATTGAATCTACGAACTTCCAGGAATTTTCAACCTCATCCCATCTGGTGAAGAGGGTAGAATCTCCCTTTATAATATCTCCTAAAAGTCTCTCATAGGCTTCAGGAGAATTGTTCAGAAAATTGCAGCTTTGGCAAAAATCCATGGTGACAGGGACAATATTATTATAGGACCCTGGCTCCTTACCATTAAATTGAAGATAAATACCTTCCTCTGGTTGAATTTTAATAATAAGTAGATTAGGCATTAAGTCTCTATTCGTTTCTCCATATAGAACTTTTGGAACCTTCTTAAATTCTATAACTATTCCTGTAAATTTAGATTTGAGCCTTTTACCAGTTCGAATATAAAAAGGAACTCCTGCCCATCTAAAATTGTTCACATGAAGCTTTAAGGCAGCATAGGTCTCTATACTGGAGCTAGGAGAAACCTTATCTTCTTCCCTATAACTATTATAAATATTTCCATGTGAATCCCCACCACCATATTGACCTCTAACCATATTATTTCTAACATAATCCGGGGTTATTGGTTCCATAGCTTTAAGAATTTTAACCTTTTCATCCCTTATGGATTCGGTATTAAGATTTACTGGAGGCTCCATAGCTGTCAAAGTTAGTAGCTGTAGAATGTGATTTTGAATCATATCTCTTAAAGCACCGGAGCTTTCATAATAGCTGCCCCGGCTTTCAATTCCTACAGTTTCACTAGAGGTGATTTGAATATTGTCAATATATTTATTATTCCACAGGGGTTCAAATAATATGTTTGAAAATCTTAATATCATTATGTTTTGTATCATCTCTTTTCCAAGATAATGATCTATTCTATATATGTTTTTTTCAGGGAAAACTGCAGATATTTTTTCGTTTAATACTTTACCAGAAATTAAATCCTTTCCAAAGGGCTTTTCGATAACCAAATTTTTCTCGCCAGTTTCCATACTAGAAAGATTATGCTCATGTAGCTTATCTGTTATAATTCCAAAATATTCTGGAGCTACAGCTAAGTAATAAATGTAGTTTCCGGAGGTCTTAAGCGATTTATCTAAATCCTCTAGAAATACGCTTAGGCCTTTGTAGCCACTATCCTGGTCTAAATCAAACTGGAGATAATATAGTCTATGTTTAATTTTGTCCCATACATCCTCCTCTAGTTTAAAACGGGAAAACTTACTTACGGAAGTCTTAAGCTGTTCTGTATAGGCCTCTCTAGTTAAATTCCTCCTTCCTATAGCTACAATAGCAAAGTCTTCTGGGAGCATATCTTTATGAGCTAAGTTGTAAATGGCAGGAAGCAACTTTCTGTTTGTCAAATCTCCGGTTCCACCAAATAATACCAATATAAATGGCTTATTTAAATCATAATTCATGCTTATCGTCCTTTCAGAAAATTTCAAGAAAGTTAATTTAGCAAACTTAATATATGAAGCACTTAAGTCTATAACATATTAAGCATTATAACAGTTATAACATATTTAGAATATATTAGTAAAGTTAAATATATTAGTACATGCTCCTATGTAGAACAAGGGCATATATTAATATATGCTTTCATTTGACATTAAAAGGCCTGTAGTATAATATTATCTATTAGGAGGTGAGGAGAAAAATATATTTTAAAAGCGCCAGAGCTTATCTGTAGATACTTTATTAGATGCATTTCTTTGATCTTGATGAAGTAGCCTGATGAATCAAAATAGTAGATTTCTAGGGAAGCAATTAATAGCAGGATAAGTTGACGAGGATGGGGAAAATCGAAGTCTTCGGCGGGCACCCCACGGTATCGCACTACCGTAAGCGATTGATAAAACCGAAAAGTAATTTTTGGCACAACATCAATCCGGTGTAAAAACCTCAAAATTTTCAGATCATTTTTAAAAATTTATATCTTGTAACCTTTAATAATATTTTTGAGATTATTGTAGGTCTAGTTTCTTGTGCTAAATTTTTTTTAGTCTCACGGATTTATTTTGGTACAAAAAAAGGGGGAAGATTATTAATGTGCGGAATAGTTGGATATGTAGGTAAAAGACAAGCGTCACCACTTCTTATTCAAGGGCTTTCAAAGCTTGAATATAGAGGGTATGATTCAGCAGGAGTTGCCATTTTAGTTGATGGAGTAATTAATACTACAAAATGTAAGGGTAGACTTAAAAATCTTGAAAAAAAGCTTGAGGGTTCTCCACTTAAGGGAACTGTGGGTATTGGGCATACTAGATGGGCAACCCACGGAGAGCCATCAGATTTAAATTCACACCCTCATTCAAATGAAAAGGGAACTATCAGTGTTGTCCATAATGGAATAATAGAAAATTACATGAGTTTAAGGGAAAAATTAATTTCCCATGGATATGAATTTCATACAGAAACAGATACAGAGGTAATACCATATCTTATTGATTATTATTATGAAGGAGATCTTACTAAGGCAGTAATGACGGCTGCTTCAAGAATGCAAGGTAGCTATGCCATAGGAGTAATATGTAGTAGCGAACCTGATAAGGTAGTTGCAGTAAGAAAGGATAGTCCACTAATAGTAGGCATTGGCAAAGGTGAATATTTTATAGCTTCCGATATTCCTGCAATTTTAAATGAAACAAGGGAAGTATATTTACTTGAGGATAAGGAATTTGTTGTTATGACAGCAGAGGGCATTAAGTTATTGACAGAGGATGGAGAAGAAATTAACAAGGAAATATATCATGTAACCTGGAATGCAGATGCTGCAGAAAAAGGTGGCTATGAGCATTTTATGTTAAAGGAAATTCATGAGCAGCCAAAGGCAATAAGAGATACAATGGCTTCAAGAATTATCCTTGGCAAAGAAATCAACTTAGATAAAATAAGCATAACCTCAGAGGATATTGAAAATATTGACAGGATATATATAGTTGCCTGTGGAACAGCCTCTCATGCAGCTTATGTAGGTAAGAATCTTATTGAGAAGCTTGCTAGAATACCTGTTGAGGTGGATATTGCCTCAGAGTTTAGGTATAGAGATCCAATAATAAATGAAAGAACACTTGTCATCGCCATAAGTCAATCTGGTGAAACGGCTGATACTTTAGCAGCAGTAAGAGAAGCAAAATCAAAAAATGCTAGAGTTATTGCAGTAACAAATGTGGTAGGTAGCTCAATATCAAGGGAAGCTAAGGATGTACTTTATACCTGGGCTGGACCTGAAATAGCAGTTGCTTCTACTAAAGCATATATAACTCAGCTTATTGCAATGTATATAGTAGCCCTATTCTTTTCAGAGAGAAAAAAGACATTAAGCTATGAGAAAATAGAAGAAATTAAAGTAGCTTTACTTGGGTTACCTGAAAAAGCTGAAGAAGTTTTGAAGAATAAAGAAGGAATACAAAAATTTGCGTCTAAAACTTACATGCAAAAAGATATGTTCTTCCTAGGTAGAGGTCTTGATCATGCAGTAGCTATGGAAGGATCCTTAAAACTTAAAGAAATATCATATATCCATTCAGATGCCTATGCTGCAGGAGAACTAAAGCATGGACCAATAGCCCTCATAGAAAAAGGAACTATTGTTATAGCTTTAGCTACCCAAGAGATGGTATTTGATAAGATGGTTAGTAACATAAGAGAGGTTGTAACCAGAGGTGCCCATGTATTCGGAGTTACCATGGAGGGAAATGTAGCTATAGAAAATTCTGTAGCAGAAGCTTTTTATATCCCTAAGGTAATGGAATTATTGACACCAGTTTTAACAGTTATACCACTTCAATTATTTTCCTATTATATAGCAACTATGAAGGGGTGCGATGTTGATAAGCCAAGGAATTTGGCAAAAAGCGTTACTGTGGAATAATATGTGGGATTAGTGCTTGTCTGTTATTGGCCTTAAACAAAGTTATTAAAAGTGAAACTAAGTTGTTAAAAATAGAATAGTAGTAAATAAAAATAGAGGTTGGAATAACCTCTATTTACGTTATATATAAAATTTACAAATGATGGAGATAATTAAAATGTATTTAATTCCGCCCTTACGTCATGATGAACTTTTTCAAAGTTGGTTAATAAGTATTTGTCAATACAATGATTTAAAAATATATTGTTCCAGCAGAATCAAGGAGCTGAGAATCCGAGATATATCTAGTTTAAAATCAGAAGATATATTAAATATTTGTAGATATCCAGAAATAAACAATAGATGCAATTTTGTTGATGTAATTTATAAACATACAATATTTCCATATATTACTGCATTTTCTGACTCAAGTAAAATTTTATGGGAAAGGATAAAAAAGAATTACTTATTATATCTTGATAATGCAAAGAATTATCATCAGACATATTTTAACTTAAGTAATCCAAAGGTATGTATTCATTGTATAAATGAAGAATCTAATACATTTGGAGGGGCATATATTCATAGGACATATCAAATAGTAGGTAATTACTTTTGTATAAAGCATGATAGCAAGCTTAAAGTAGCTAATGAATTTTATAATCATACAGGTAATTACTTAAACCTCGATTTAACAGACCTCCCCGAATTTGATAATGTGTATACGGATAAGTTAAAAGTGTTAAGTAAAGATATTTATAGTGTAATAAATGGAATATTAAGTAGTTTTACAATTGAATATATTAAAATGATAATTTGGATTCGCATGGAAGAAAAAGGGTATATTTATAATATGATTGTTAAATCGAGGTTCTTTACTGAATTTAATGAGTATCATGATTACTTCTTCTTAGAGCAATTAAACAATGTTCTATATCCTGCGAAAGAGAATATATTTGACTTTAAAAAACTAATATTAAGTCCAGGTGCAAGTGCAAGTGCCTACTCGCCTATTCAGATAATCTTAATAATTAGAATGTTATTTGATGGAGGATTAAGGGAATTTATATACTACTCAAAAAAAACATCTACATATGAAAAATTAGATAGTTTGATAAAAAAACTAAAACAGAAGGTTTATATAGATTTATATTCCAACACAGATTGCTTTACATTATCAGAGAACATGTATAAGTTTTTGTTATTAACATATGGTGAATATTAGGCAATATTAGGATGGAGGGATAAAATGTCTAGAAGAAAAAGTGATGAAACTAAGTTTAAAGAGAAGGTTGGAACTGGCCGAGGGGTTGATTATACTCCATGGTTAAAACCACATGAATTCGGATCAAAAGGAAGAGTTCATAGGATTATTGGCTGGTACATTGATCGTATATACTATTTTATGTCTGACTTGGAACTTTACTATTTTTTACTACTTCAGTTTGACGATAATGTAACAGAAATAAGAGAGCAGTTTCCCTTAGATTTGATTGATACAGTCCTGATTGCTAATGATTTAGGATTTAGACATCCACCTATCAATAGTAAGATAGGGAATGAAGTTGTTATGACTACAGATTTTGTAATTACTATAAGGTGTAATAATCGATTAAAAGATATTGTAAGGACAGTGAAGAGCAGTTCAGATCTAAAAAAAAGGAGAGTATTGGAAAAGTTATCTATAGAAAAAGAATATTTTAGAAATAAAGGTTTGGATTGGGGAATAATCACAGAAGAACAAATTAATAAGATTAAAGCTAAAAATATATACTTATTATATAATGATTTTTTTTGGGCTAAAGATATTAAATTGAGTAAAGATGCTATGAAAAAACTAATATCTGATTTCAAAAGGTTATTGCTAAAATGTAATAAGGATATTATAAAAGCATGTAGAAATTTCGAGGAAAATAATTCGTGGCAGTGCGGAGAAGGATTAAACTTTTTCAAATATCTTATTATACAAAAAATTATTATTATAGACATGAGTGTTAAGTTGAATTTTAACAATATGGAAATATATTTTACATAGGAGAGTGAAAATGGTTCAGTTATTAATTAATGATGTTATAATTCATAGCAATTCATCGGAATTAATTAGAGAAAGGATATTATGGCTTGATTTAAAATATGAATATTGTTTTACAATTCTATTAGGTACAAATAAAACTATAATCAAAGAAAAGTTAATAAAGGATGTAAGTGCTGCTCTTGAGAATTGTAGTTTTGAGATAGCCACAAATGATCTTATCGAGTTGGTAAATGTAGAGGAACACTATGAAGACAGGCATAAAGAGAGTATGAATAAAAAGTTTGATGTTGTAAAATATATGGTAACAGAATGCCCAGAACCATATATTTTTAACCATAAGTATAGGGGTAAGGTGGTTGATGAAGCGGCTATTAAATTTGGCTTGAGTCATACAGTAATATATAAATATTTAAGATTATATTGGCAAGGGGGGAAATTAAAATCTTCTTTACTACCCAAATATAATAACAGTGGGGCGCCGGGAAGAGAGAAAAATTTTACTAAAAAAACAGGTAGACCAAGTTATGAAGAAGTCATTTTAAATAAAAGAATTGGAATTGTGCTCACTGAAGAAATAAAAAACATTTTTGATTTATCACTAAGTAGATATTATAGGAATCCTAAGGAAATTGCTCTTAGTTTAGTATATAAACTTATGAAAAAGGATTTTTTTACAACGGAAATAGATGGCGAACTGATTGTAAATAGTAGAGAGAAAATTCCTAGTTTCAATCAGTTTTATTATTGGGTTAGAAATAGAACTGATATTAGAGCTAATACCAAGAAACGAATTGGTGCTAGAAAATATGATTTAAAAAATAGGGAATTACCTTCAAATACATTACAAGATGTTTTAGGACCAGGGTCAAGATATGAAATAGATTCGACTCCTGATGATATATATTTAGTTAGTAGATTAGATAAAAGTAGAGTCATTGGCAGACCTACTACATATATGATTGTTGATGTTTTTAGTAGGCTAATTACAGGAGTTCATATTTCATTTGAAGCTGCGTCTTGGAATGGTTCAGCTAGTACTATATATAATTGCACTGAAAATAAGGTGAAATTTTGCCTAAAGTTTGGGATAGAAATAACTAGTGAAGAGTGGCCTTCTCAAGGATTACCTAATATTATTTTAGCAGATAGAGGTGAATTAATAGGGCCTATTGGTGAACCAATAATATCAAAATTGTCCATAGTGTTAGAAAACACACCAACTGGTCGGGGTGATAGAAAACCTATTGTTGAGCAAACGTTTCATAGATTACATGCAAGAATTAAAGCATTACTACCAGGTGCTGTAAAGAAAAATTGTAGGGAAAGAGGGGAAAGAGACTATAAACTTGATGCTAGATTAGATATATTTGAATATACTCAAATAGTATTAATCGCAATTAAAAATATTAATAAATCGGAGCTTGATGATTACCAGCTTACAAGGGAAATGTTAGCAGATGGTGTCAAAGCTATTCCTATTAAACTTTGGGAGTGGGGAATGGTTAATAGAACCGGAAAACTTAGAACTATTAATGAAGATATACTAAAATTCCACCTTATGAAACATGATACTGCTTCAATAACTGAAAGAGGTATAAAATATAGAAAAATTCTGTATACAACAAAACTGGCAAAGAATAATGGTTGGTATGAATTATCGAGGATTGAAGGTTATAAAAATATCCCAATAGTTTATGATGATAGAGATATGACCTTTATTTATATCTATGATAAGCCAACAAATAAATATATCCAATGTGAGTTAAAAGATGAATATTTAATGTTTGCTAATTTAACTTTGGATGAAATTAAAGATTTTAATATTGATAGTATGGTGCAAAAAAATAGAATGCAAGATTATACTAATCAAATCAATGTTGATTTGTATACAGGGATTGATAAGGTGATTAGTAATAATGATAACATGACAAAGGGAGTATCAATTAAGATATCAAGAGTAGATATGAAAAATAATAAAAAGATTGAAATAAAACATGATTATGAGATGAGTAAAAAAAATAATTTATCTGAATTAGATAGTTCACTGTTAAATGAACCTATTAGAAGGTATGAAATAGATAATGAAATAACTGTAAGAGAGTTAGAAGTACTTAATAAAATGAAAATTAGGAGAAAAACCAATGGAAGGTAAATACGTTATTGACTTTAAAATAAGTCAGTATGAGAATCTAGATACTGACAGCACAGACATAAATAATAATGTAAAGGCAATATATATAAAACCTACTGAGATTACATATTTAGGGAACCCTTTGATAGAGGCACTTCCTCCTACATTAGATATGGAGAGTGTTTTTTTAAATGTGGAGAAGCTACCTTCATATAGTGATTCAGAAAGAAATAAATCAGAGATTGAAAGATTAGAAGCTATATTCAGGTTGAATGATTATAGATTCCCATTTACAAAGTATTATGAAGTTGAATTAAAGATATCTATTGCATTAAAAAGAGGATATGTAAATAAAAAGCTATTCTCGCCAGAATATATGTATAGGATAAAGGAATTAAATTCAATGCTTAATAATTCAATAAATGAGATTAAAGAAATCAAAGAAGTTTTTTTGACCAGTACTAGTAAATCTTCAGCGCCGTTAGGATTCTCTATAATTGGTGTAAGTGGCGCTGGAAAATCTACTACTGTAAATGATATTCTCTCTTTTTATCCACAAGTGATTCATCATACTGAATATAAAGAAGAAAAATTCTATTTTGTACAAGTCGCTTGGATAATAGTAGATTGTTCATATGATGGAAACATTAAGGGATTGTGTCAAAAGATATTTAATGAGTTTGATAAAGCTTTAAAAACAAATTATCTTCAGAAATATGGGAATAGTAGATTCAGCATAGATAGGATGATTATTTCAATTTCTTATTTATGTATGAAGCATGGTTTAGGTATGCTGATAATAGACGAAATTCAACATTTAAAATGTTCAAGAAATCTAGATGAAGCTGCTTTAAATTTTTTCGTTAGCATGATGAATGAGATTCAATTACCTATAATTTACGTAGGGACATATAAGGCATTAAAGCAACTATCAAAGGATGGGAGGCATATAAGACGATCAATTGGTATGGGTATGACTGAATTTAGATTTATGAAAGATGACCAAGAATACGATATTTTTCTAAATGAATTATGGGAGTACCAATGGGTAAATAAGAAAACAGAACTTACAGATGATATTAAGAAATTAATATACAATAGGACAGCAGGAATTATAGATTTGAGTATTAAGCTTTTCATGTGTGTACAATTTGAGGCTATCAGAAGAGGTATAGAAAGAATTACGATTAAATTAATTAATCAAGTTGCAGATGAAAAATTTGCTTTAGCAAATGAAATGATAGAAGCAATTATTAAATATGATGTTAAAAAGCTTATCAAATATGAAGATCTACTTACACCATTTGATTTGACAGATTTATTTGAAAATTGTAGAGATGAGGTTATTAGCAGATCACAGTCTATGCAAATATTACAGAGTGAAAAACGTAGAAACAGTAGGAGTAAGAAAGAACTAATAAATGAACTAAGTTTATTTATTAGTGAATTAGGTTATAATTATAAAGATTTTTCAAATATCGTAGAGAACGTGCTTTCAACAGAGGGGATTAAAAAAGCAGTTCCATATCTTAAACAGCAAGTTATAAAGCAAATAGTTCTAAGCATGCCCAAAGATATGGAAGATGATAAAAAGTCAAAAAAGCTAAATAAAAAGAATATAACTGTTGACTTAAGTAATGATATAAAGCCTATGGAATTACCATAGAAATCCAAATAAAATATTCGTAAGGAAATAAAATGATTAATTATATACCTAGAATTTATAATGATGAATTATTTTATAGCTTTGTAGCCAGGTGTTCTGAAGTAGCGGGAAATACCAATCTTAAGGATATTATACAAGATTTTTTTGGCTCGTTAACATTAACACCACTTATGCACTTCCCATGCAATATTTCTAAATTTTCTTCTAACGTTCCTGAAGAATTAGGTCTTAATGCTGATTATATTATTTCTAGGCATACTATGTTTCCAATCTACAATCCATTTTTACCGGACTCTCGTAAAAAACAAGTCCTAAAAGATATGAAGTTTGCAAATGGTAAAAGGATTGGATATTTATTAGGTATTCAGGCCGGTGTCCTTTTAAATACTAAGCAATTGAGATATTGTCCTATTTGTGTAAACGAGGATAACGATTTAAATGGTGAGGCATATTTTCATAGAGCACATCAAGCTGATGGGATATTAGTATGCTATAAGCATGGGTGCAAGATTAAGAGATATACTTTTGAAAATGATAGATTTATTTCGAGACTGAAATTTATTAGTCTAAATGTCAAATATATAAATAGTGATGTAGAATATTATGACAAGGTAAAATCTCCGATATTATTAAAGATTTCTAAAGCTTTTTTTTTCTTATTAGAGAATCATTGGATTCAATGCGATATAAATAATATTTATAAGAGGTACAAAATAATATTAAAGGAGAAAGGCTTTTTAACTATATCAGAGTGTATCAGACAAGAAGAGGTTGCGAATCTGTTTAAAAAATATTTTACTGATGAAATACTTAATATATTAAATTGTAACTTTAATATTAAAGATGATAGCTCCTGGATAAGAAATATATCAAGGAATCATGATAGTATTATAAATCCTATGAAGCATATTTTATTTGTGTTATTTTTATGCGATAGTGTAGAACTTTTTTTTGGATGTTTAAAGAAAAAGTATGAATACTTTGGTGGTGGTCCGTGGCCCTGCTTAAATCCAGTTTCAGATCATTATAGAAGAAAAGTGATACAAAAAGTTAAAATAACTGCGGATTATAAAACAAGGGTACCGGTTGGGACATTTAGCTGTTCTTGTGGTTTTATATATTCAAGAAAAGGACCAGACAATTTGAATGAGCATATATACAAGATTGGTAGGATTAAACAGTTTGGACATGTGTGGGAGGCCAGGCTGCTAACAATAGCTTATGAGGGGAATAGAAGTCTTAGAGAACTATCCAGAATGATGTGGTGTGATACAAATACAATAAAGAAATATATAAATATAATAGATCATGGTAGTAGCAACAATTTATCAAATTCAGCTGAGGTATACAATAGTAAAAATATTTCTCAAAATGAAAATTTACTAAAATATCGTAATACATTGATAGACATTATTGCTGAAAGTCCTCTTCTTTCTAGAACTGAAATTAGAAAAAATGCACAAAAGGAATATACATGGTTATACCGAAAAGACAAAGACTGGCTGTTTGAACAAATGTCCCAACAAAATACAGGCTATGTTAAAATAAATAGAAATAAAGTTGACTGGAAAGAAAGGGATAAGCATATTCTACTTATTGTTACGAAAGCATATAACGAAATAATTAATAATACTAAGCCTATAAGAATAACTAAAAGTCGGCTTGGCAGTGTAGCTAAGGTTAGTTCTTTAATATATAATAATAAAAACAAGTTACCTAAAACTCAAGAATTTATAGATGAAATAATAGAATCAATTGATAAATTCCAAATAAGAAAAGCTAACTATATTATTAAAATACTACTTGAACAGCAAGGATATACTTATAAATGGCAGATATTAAAATTGGTTGGTAAGAATCCTTCAAATTTAGTGAGATTTTATATAGATGAATATTTGGTTGCTATTAAATAAAATATAACTTGCAATTGAGTAATAAATTGTACTATTACTTTTCTAATTTTAATATCAAGCGAATTCATTACTCACATGATCTTCGCTGATTAATAATTTAAATTTTCCCTATCCAATCCATCAATGAACTTTCTATTCTATTGTATCCCTACTGTTTCTCTATCGATGAAACCTAAACAACAATTTGTTGTAAAGTAATCTAAAATTTGATTAGTGCATCTAAAACATTTTACAAACATCAATTAGTTATAAAGTCAAATGCATACTTCCCTGTTAGAACTTCACTGTCATGTAGGGGTCACGCCAGCATTCCCAACTTAGTTGGCTGTACCCCATGTATAACTATAAAGCGGTACACTATTAAAATCAGATTTTGCGTTCAAATCCTATCACTAAGGCTCTACGTATTTAAGTACTATATTAATCTACCAATTGTTTTTTCGTTTTTTCTTGGATTTTTATAACAAGATCAATATTAGTTTTATATTCACTTAAACATAAATTATCACAGATGTAATGTATACCGACCTTATGTGACTTGTTTGAATGTAATCATTTAAAAGCGATAAACACAAAATAGAGATACAACTATAGATGTGAGGTTTGGATACCTTTCATAAAAAACTATTATAACTGTTGCCTAGCCATTATTATTTATCTAAAATACATTACTCTTTATTAAATGGTATGGTATTTTTCATTATGTTAATACAAAGTTGTCTTTTTCATATAGGCATCATTGACAGTAAGGTTTTCCCATACTATAATAATGAATGAACTGTTCATTCACTATGCGGGAGGTTTATTATGTACCAAGATCAACTCAAACTAATTTATAAAGAAGCTGGATACTTATTTACGGTAAAGGGTTATGGAGGGACACAAATTTCACAAATTGCAAAAGCTGTAGGAATTGCCACTGGTTCTATTTACAACATATTTAAGAGTAAAAAAGCAGTTTTAACCTTTGTACTCCGCTGCTCTCTTGATAAGGAATATATTGAAAGCAATATTACATTTCCTATAGAGGAAATGAATACCAGAGAATTGATTAACATATTTCATTCAAATATTGAAAAAGGCTTCGAGCTTATAAACTTAAGCACAACTCATGGAACCGTAAAGCCGGGATTTAAGGATATGTTATCTAATTTATTTGATCTTGAAGCAGAATATCGGGTTGCCTTTAATGTTATAAATGCAAACTACGATATCGATTGCGTGAAAGAGTTAGCTTCATTATTTTATTTCTCAAAAGCTAGGATGCTTGAAGTCTTTGAAAAAAATATTGATATATATATCAAAAATGGTGAAGTAAGAAATATTAGCTATCCTAAATTACACATTGAAAGTCTTACAGAGATTATTGCTTGGTGGGCTATGCATATAGGGGACAGAAATCCAGATATTTCAGTTGAAACAAGTAAGGCAAAAGAGATTGCAATTGACTTAGTTATGCGGGCATATGCTAGTGACAAATAGAATATATTAGCTTTTATGGGAGGTTACCTATGGAGAAATTGATTCAATTAAATAAAAAAATAACTGGAATTTATGGTCCAAAATTCCTTCCTATGTTTTCACTGATTTTTATAGTAGGGTGTATTTCCTCGGTGGCTCAATTCATCTCTACATATTATTTAGGCAAAATCATTGATGACATCAATCTTGGATTTTCCTCTGTGATGAGAACTTTTATAATTATAGGAATAGTTACTATGATCTATATTGTTGGAAATGCACTGTGGACATTTGCGTCTGGGAAAATGATCAACAGATTCATGCTTAATTTACGGCTAAAACTAGGAAATATTCTATGTTCATCTGAATTTTCTCAGCTAGAAAAGTATAAAGATGGTGAAATCCTCTCTACTGTAACAAATGACACCGAGGGGTTTCGACCATACCTCTTAGCTGTTTTTAAAATTGGATATTTGCCTGCAGAATTTTTTCTCTGCATCATCTTTATGTTTCTGATTAATTGGAAATTGATTTTGTTGCTTATTCCAGTAATACCAATGATAATTTTTGTAAATTATTTATTATCTGGAAAGCTTCATTCACTCAATCTTTCTGAACGTCAAACCATTGGAAAGACTACAGGGTTTATAAATTCCACTATTCAATTCTGCATAGTAGTAAAGTCATTTTGCTTGGAAAGCGTTTTTTTGTCAAATAATCGTAAGCTCCTTGATGATGTGCTAAAGGCAAATCAAAGGAAAACCCTTAGGGAAAGAATCATTTCTTTTTACGGAACGGCTACTGGATATCTGTTTTTTGTAGTACTTTTTGCAATTAGCGCATACTTTATCCTCAAGGGTGAAATGACAATTGGAGAGCTTATCACTATCATATTTTTGGGGAATCTCATGGGGGAAGGTCTTAATATAATTCAAGTTCTTCCCCCAAACTATCAAGCTGCCAGAGCTTGTATGACTCGCATAGATAATATTCTAAATTTAACTATGGAAAAAACAACGGGGAAGGCTTCATCTACGAAGGAGGCTTCTCAAGCTATATTCGAAATTAAAAACCTCTACTTTTCTTACGGTGAAAAAAGAATACTTACAGATATAAATTTTTCAGTTCGACGAGGAGAGAAAATTGCTGTTGTGGGAGTAAGTGGTAGCGGTAAAACAACAATGTTCAAGCTACTCTGTGGATTGTATCAGCCTACTCAAGGAGTGGTGTGCTTTAATGGTGATGATTTATCCACATTATCTCTTGACAAGTTCAGAAATAATTTATCCGTGGTGACACAGGAAGCTTTTTTATTTAGTGATACAATTAGGAGCAATATAAAAATAGGTACGCTTACTGCAAGTGATAAAGAAATGATTGAAGCAAGTAAACATGCCTGTATACATGACTATATTATTTCATTAGAGAAAGGCTATGATACCCATCTTTTAGATCCTAATAAATCAATGTCCAAGGGTCAAATGCAGAGAATAAACATAGCAAGAGCATTTCTAAAAAATTCATCGGTATTTTTACTAGACGAACCTACTTCTGCTCTGGACATCCCCCTTCATGAGAAAATAATGAACTTTGCTTTAGAGGGCTTGAAAGATAAAACCGTAATAACCATAATCCATAGACTTACTAATCCAGAAAGGTTTGATCGTATTCTTGTCATGGAAAATGGTTATATTGTAGGGTTTGCAACTCATTTAGAACTTATAAGTTCAAATGATCAATATAGGGTAATGCTGGACAGAATGTCTCAAACTACAGCTATTATGGGAGGGGATCTTAGTGAAAGCATTGATTAACCAAATCAAAAAACACTGGATATTATGGGTTATAGGGGTGTTATTCTACCCATTAATTTCCTTGCCCGTTAGGCTCTTATATGCTTACGGAAATAAGCTGTATACCAGCGAACTGATTAAGTCTGACACTACCTTGAGTAAGATTTTATGGATTTTAGGAGCGGTTCTAATTGGACTTATATTATCCGTGGGGTTAGAAAATATCAGTATGTATGCATTGAATAGATTCTATATAGCTACTGTCACAGATATTCAGCAAGAAGTATACAGAAAATTGGTATCGTCATCCTTTAAGCAGGTTAATAACTTTGAAAGCGGCGAATTAATAACCAGATATAATACAGATTCCAGTATTGCGGCTAATTTAGTATCATGGGATATAATGTCAGTAATTTATCCACTGGTTTTTGGAATAGGTTATTTAGTTTCTTTTTTCCTCACAAACTTGATTATAGGGTTATCTATGCTTACAATTGAAATCATAGTTATTTTGCTTAATTTCTTCTATATTAAAAGAGGTAAATTTATAAATAACAAGTTATTGACCTGCAAAGAAGGATTAACTCAAATTTATGGTAGCTCTATCCAGGGTAAGATGAGCATTCGCCAATTGTCCGCAGGTAAGACAGTAGAGGCTATGATAAGAAACAAGACTGAAAAAATGTATAAAAGTGAAGAGGAACTTGTAAGTTTAGATACACTAAAAGCAAGTACCCTAGGTGTTTTTGTTAATCTCTGCTCTACAATGATGATACCCTTTGCCTGCGTTTTGTCAGTGCAGGGTTTAATAAATTTGCCTAGTGTTATATTAATTGCCCAATTAAGCAGAGATTTCTTGACTTACACAAGTGGGTTAGGAATTGCACTAACCTCCTTTGGCATTCATTCTGTTTCTTATAGTCGCTTGAACAGTATATTCAAGTGGCCAACAGAAAGCACTAAGGGGAAGGATTCTGTTATAGCTAACAGCTCTCAAAAATTGCTGGAGCTTGATGGTGTAAGCATTGCCTACGGTAATAACATTGTATTAAAAGAGGCAAACTTAAGTATTAATAGTGGTGAGATCATTGTCTTAGTCGGTCAAAGTGGTAGTGGAAAATCCAGTATTATCAAGGCATTATTACGGCTTATCAATTATTCAGGTAGTATTAAGCTGTGGGGTAAAGATATCCAAGAATATAAATTGGATCAGTTGAGGCATAATATTTCCTATGTCCCGGAGCTGAATAATCTCTTTGATGTGACGGTACTACAAAATGTTTTATATGCTAATCCTAATGCTAATCTAAAGCAGATAGATGAGGCTTTCCAAAATGCTGCAATAGGTGATGATGATATTATAAATATCCAAGTGGGGGAAAATGGAGATAGACTTTCTGGAGGCCAGCAACAAAGGGTAGCCATAGCTAGGGCCCTTATAAAGGATGCCCCCATACTAATCATGGATGAGCCTACGGCTTCCCTTGATACTATTTCTGAAAAAAGGGTATTACAAACCTTTAAAGAATTAAAAGCAAAGGGTAAATGCCTTATTATCATAACCCATCGTAAATCTACCATGGAGATTGCTGACAATATTATAATGATAAAGGATAAGAAATTCATCAATAGTGTGCCATTAAATGAAGTAATGTCTTTAATTCAGCAGGATAAGTAGGGGTAACTGAATAATTAGCTCTTTTATAATTCACGATCATAAGATCAACGGGTTCGTTTTTGAGGTGCATATATTAATTAGCATACTAAATAACAAAAAAAATAGCAGGAGTAATTCATCGGGTTCGTCTCAGAGGTGCAAAATTACAAGGAAATATGAGCTGAACTATTGATTTATAAGCGTTTATAAAAGCAAAAAAGTCTTCATAAATTGATGAAGACTTTTTATATGCCTTAAAGCGTTGAGGTAACTGGGTTAGAGGTAGTTTCTTGCACCTAACAACCGAACCCGATAGAGCAATTCCTGCTATTTTAATACAAACTATTATAAATTATTTAATTTTTCTTGGTTTTATAATAAATGAACATTTTTAGAATATTATGCATTAAGTAAGTCCAGATTTACTTATTATAATCCAATTTTCTTGTAAATTTCAGTAATATATGAACTTTTAGTTTCTATATACCTCGCTATATCTGTTGGATACATCTTTGAAGCTTGTAATTTAATTTCACTATATTTTTCTTTATCTTCATTATGCGTTTTCAAGTAATCTCGAAAATAAATATGTCTTTTCAGCTCTTCAGAGCACTGTGGACAAACATATAAGTGATGTGTCATAAACTCATGCTTTTCAGCATGCCTAAAGGCTTCCCTATCCTTTATTCCTAAATCACCTTCATGGTAATATCCTAAACTTTCTAATTGAGATTTAACATTCTGAAAAGTATCATAGTTTTCAATAATAATATCTATATCTATAATAGGTTTAGCTGCTAAACCTACAACTGAAGTGCTTCCTACATGTTCAATCGAAATAATGCTATTTTTAAGTGTTTTTTCTAAATATAATTTAATTTTTTGAAATTCATCATACCATTTAGAATTATAAGAAACAACAATTACTTCCTTCGTTTTCACTTATTTACCTCCAATATTAATTCGTCATAATCTACTATGGTTCAATTTCACATTCATACGATTGGTGTACCTTTTAGCAAGAATGCTAAATAACGCAACTACACATTGTGCCCATTTTATGATTATCTATTTACTCATAAAGTCCTTTGGTAGATTTCCCGCTTTTCCCACTTATTCCAATTACTCGTGGCCATTTATTGGTTTCTATTATCGTTGTAGCATTTATATTACCTAAATGAGCATAAAAATGGCGAAATTGCGAAAGAATCAAACCCAATCTGTTGGATTTACAGCCCGATGGAATGTCATATAGCATTTCATCCGTTAGTGTATCTAAATAGTTCATAATTTTCGACTTAATGCTACTAAGATAGTGTAATAATTCATCTCTTGAGATGGTTTTTTCGCTTTCAATGTCTAAAGAGTTTAAGTTTGTTTCGTGAAAATCAGGCTCTGTATACTCGTTTGGATTGATGTACCATTGGTCGCAGGAATGTAACATATGATATACATGTTTCCATATAGGCATATTACAAAGAATGATATCAAGATTACACGTTTGCAACATAATATTTGAATTTGTAAACAGAACCTCTGTATTAAGTTTTATGGCATTTATTAATTCAGTTCCCATAATGCACCTCCATAAAATATAAATAATTATTAGTTCGTAGTAATCTACAACTGCAATTCTCCTATTTGTAAATTATAGCATAATTTGCAAATCGAATATAACTATATACGTAATTGTTGTAAACTACTTAAATAATTTATATTCTATTATTTGTTTTGTTCATGTCTACTGTACTTACTGACTAATTAATAGTTATGGAATTATTTTTTAAGCCTTATCCACTAATAATCTATTCAATCCAAGCTCTGCACCTTCTCCTGCTTTCTCTCAATCTAATCCACAAGTTCATATATCCTGGATATTTTCCACACATTACTCAGGAATTTATTCAATCTTTTTTGGCTTAGGACAGCCTTTTTTCAAGTCCTTATCTGGATTTTATTCTGGGTTAGTTCTGGCTTTTACGTCATGAGATTAAGGCTTTAAATGTAAAGATATATGTGAAAGAAAAAAAGCATTAAGATATACAATCGATTTTGTTTAAGATGTGCAAAGTTATATATATTGATATAATTGCAATTGAATTGCCATAAAAACAGGCATAAAAACATTCAAAATTGAAAGAAAAATAGCAGAAGCTTTAAATACTTCTGCTATCTATTTTTTATTATTTAATTCGCTTTAAAAGAATAGAACTAAACCGCTAATAGCGGTGGCTGAGATTTGTAATCCCGGAAGGTGTCTGTAAAACCTAAAGTCTCTAATAAAAGTAAAAGTAATACCTATTAAAAATAAATATTACTTTCATATCATGAGCACTTACTTTAT